>QIJM01000183.1 GCA_003232445.1 Paraglaciecola arctica | reverse complement strand
AATCAAAATGGGAGAATACCAAAAACAAGGTTATTTAGCTTTGACCAACATACAAAGTGGGTTTTCTAAGTAGGTTTTCCACACGTTATTAAACCTCACCATAGTAGCCCCATCAATAATTCGATGATCACCAGACCAGCTGACTTGCATGATATTTACCGCTGTTACCTGGTCATTTTCATCAAATCTAGGTAAACGTTGTATTTTACCTAATGCCACTATCGCTGATTCAGGGGCGTTGATAACAGGTGTTGAAACTGTGCCACCTAATACGCCAATGTTTGAAATACTGATAGTACCGCCCTTTAAATCCTTATTACTAAGTCTACCTAGGCGCGCTAGCTCTATTAGCTCATTGAATTGTTTAGCTATTTCAAACAAGGAAAGATGTTGTACACCTTTAATATTAGGCACAACCAAACCTATTTTAGAGTCCACCGCTATACCAATATTGTGATCATCAAAGTAGGTGATTTCTGTGCAGTTGGCATTAACTTGACTGTTGATGATGGGAAATTGTTCTAACGCTAGGGACATCGCTTTAATAAAGAATGGCATAAAACTTAGTTTCACCCCTTCCCGCTCAAATATGTCTTTTAACTGAGATCTAGCATCCATTAATTTATCCAGTTGTATTTCTTCACTCACGCTAAAATGTGGCACAGTAAACACTGAATGTTTCATATGTTTAGCCATGGCCGCCTGTACGCCGCGAATAGGCTCTACACGTTTTCCGCCTGTTGTCACTGGAGTGACCGCAATAGATTGAACTGATGGCGACGACGTAGCGATAAGATCGGCTTTTAAAACACGGCCTTTGTCGCCGCTGCCAGCGATCTGGGATAAATCAATTTCTAATTCTCTCGCTAACCGCCTGACAGCTGGGCTCGCTAACGCTTTGCCTGTATCTTTTTTGGCCGTAACCGTAGGCGTTTGGTGAGAGGGCGAAACACTATTTGACGACTTAACTTCAATACGTTGTCTCTCAGTGGCCAAGGCTGGTGACACCTGCTGCGATGCATCATCTTCAATAACCTGCATAGCAAACAAAGGTGAATGCACTTTCGCAATATTGCCTTCTGCGTAATAAAGTTTAGTCACCACACCACTGTACTTGGCAGGGATTTCTACTAATGCTTTGTCGGTCATTACCTCGACTACTGCTTGGTCTTCGAGAATGTTTTGGCCTTCAGCGACTAACCACTTGACCACTTCGCATTCCACAATGCCTTCGCCAATATCCGGCAGAATAAAATCTTGCATAGCTTGCTCCTTAATATTGAGCTAATAATTGACGGTGCGTTTTATCGCTTCGAAGGTTTTTAGATGATCTGGCATGTATTCTTTTTCATGGGCCAACGGATAAGGTGTATCTAGCCCACAAACTCGGCAAATAGGTGACTCAAGGTGAAGGAAACACTTTTCTTGTATACTGGCTGCTATTTCACTAGCAAAACCAGCGGTTAGAGGTGCTTCGTGGTTGATCAACAGCCGTCCCGTTTTCTCAACTGAACTGCATACTGTCTCAACATCCCAAGGCAATATGCTCTGTAGGTCAATCACCTCACAAGAGATACCCTGTTCTTCGGCCATGGCAGCGGCTTTTTCTATAATGTCAACTTGCGCGCCCCAAGCCAGCAACGTGATATCAGAGCCATGTTTGACAACATCCGCTTGACCAAGAGGTAACTGGTAATCATCTTCAGGCACTTCGCCTACTGACGCACGATATAAGCGTTTAGGCTCCATAAATAGAACAGGGTTATCATCACGAATGGACGCTAGCAACAAGCCCTTTGCCTGATAAGGATTACGAGGGATAACCACTTTCATACCGGGTATATGGGCAAAAAACGCCTCAGGTGACTGAGAGTGGTAATGCCCACCGGCTATTCCACCGCCGTAAGGCGTTCTGATCGTCAGTGTGCCGCATGAAAACTGGCCGCCAGAGCGATAACGAAACTTAGCGGTTTCATTCACAATTTGATCAAAGGCTGGAAAGATATAATCGGCAAATTGAATTTCAGCAATAGGCACTGAACCTTGTGAGGCAAGGCCAGTGGCAAAACCAATTATGCCTTGTTCAGTTAAAGGTGTATTGAAACATCGGTCTTTGCCAAATGTTTGCTGTAGGTTGCTAGTGGCTCTAAACACCCCGCCAAAGTGGCCTACGTCTTCGCCAAACACCATGACTTTTTCGTCGTCATTCATGGCTGTGATTAGCGCATTATTCACAGCCTGCAGCATATTCATAGTCGCCATGTTATAACCTCCCAGACGTTTTTGGATACGCTTCTGGGTACATATCGATATGTGTTTTCAACTCAGCTAATTGTGCTTTTAAGTGCCAAGGAGGTGTGTCGTAAACATCTTCAATAATTTGTTCTATCGGGCAGATGGGTACTTGTTCGGCAAGTTTAAGCGCTTGTAAAATCTCTTGTCTGGTTTGCTCGATAAAGGCTAGGTTTTGTTTTTCATCTAACCAACCTTTTGATTGCATCCATGTTTTAAATCGTGCTACGGGATCTTTTAACTGCCAGCGTTCTTCTTCATCCTTTGAACGGTAGCTTGTTGGATCATCAGAAGTGGAATGCGCTGCCAATCTATATGTCATCGCTTCTATAAGCACTGGACATTGGTGTTTTAGCGCTATTTCTCTGGCTTTTTGGGTGGCGGAATACACTGCTAATACATCGTTACCATCCACACGAATAGTTCTGATCCCGTAACCTAAACCTCTAGAGGCGATCCCATCACCTTTAAACTGTTCTTCAGAAGGAGTTGAAATCGCGTAGCCATTATTTCGACAGAAGAAAATGGCTGGACAACTCAGCACTGCTGCCATGTTAAGCCCAGCGTGAAAATCTCCTTCAGATGCAGCGCCCTCGCCAAAATAACAAATGGTCACCGCTTCAAGCCCGGCCATTTTCTGACCATAGGCATAACCACTGGCTTGCGGGATTTGTGTGCCTAAAGGTGAAGATATAGTCATAAAATTAAGGGCTTTAGAGCCATAATGGATTGGCATTTGCCTACCTTTGTTCAGCTCGTTTTGATTACTGAACATTTGATCCATAAATTCTTTACTCGAAAAGCCTCGATAAACCAGTGCACCTTGTTCACGGTATTGCGACATGATCATATCTTGTGACTCAAGTGCTGCAGCGCTGGCTACGGTTGAGGCTTCTTCACCGGTACAGGCTAGATAAAAACTGATCCTGCCTTGGCGCTGTGCGGCTACCATTCTTTCATCTAACAGCCTGACGTATTGCATTGTTTGCAGGATTTTGAGAGCGGATTGTTCGGTGATTATTGGCAGATCTGCTTGTGGGTGCAACGTACCGTCTGGTTGTAAAACTTGCAGCATCGGAATATCAACCAGGCCATTTTCAATAACGTTAACCTGATGAACCAGCCCAATATTAGCTAAATGATTTCTATCTTTCATTTACCTGCCTATAGCAAAAACAAACTAAAATAATACGTTTGTTTATAAATTGTAATTAAGACGTTAATGCTAGATGAGTATTAAAAACTTGGCGTTGCCAATTAAGCTT
>QIJM01000279.1 GCA_003232445.1 Paraglaciecola arctica | reverse complement strand
ACAAAACAGCTACACCTGATCGTTATTGGTACGGAGCAAAACCAGAAAAACTCTTATCAATACAAGGCGATAAAGCTAGTGAGCTGATCCCACAAATTTCTGATGCAGTTGCCCGTTATCCTTGGGCCAATGAATACACTTTGTTCCCTGGCCCTAACAGCAACACTTTTCCGCAATGGGTTGGACTGCAAGTACCCGAACTGGGCTTAGAGTTGCCATTTCGCGCTTTAGGTAGCGGTTATGCTGATTAGCTTTAGTACTTAACAAAGCCTATGCAACGCAAAAAACACCCAATGCTCAGCTTGATTTAATCGTTTTCAAGGTTGAGTCGCCCGTTTCTGTGTAAGCAAAAAAACAGACCTTTATAAATTCGTATTCTTTTCGTGATACTTTCGTGACAACTTCCGGCCAGACTCTTTTATTGCAACGTCAACGTCAACATAATTAATTTTTTTACGAGGAATAATATAATAATATGAACAAACTTAACAAATTTACTAAAATTTGCACCGCTTGCACATTGGTTTTTGCAAGCCACCATTCTTTTGCTGCAGATCTAACAATCGAAATTCAGAATCTTACCCAAGGTATGCACTTCACGCCTATTGCTGCAGTCGCGCATACGCCCGACACCAGCCTATTTGAAGTGGGTGAAGAAGCGAGCCCAGAAATCCAAGAAATGGCCGAAGGCGGAAGTTTAGCCGGACTCACAGCTATCGCTACTTCTATCAGTGCAGATGTATTAGCAGAACCTACCGCAGGGCCTCTAGGGCCAACGGAATCAGTTTCAGGTTCATTTATGACCGCTGATGGCAATACTGTGTTGTCTGTTGTCGCGATGATTTTACCCACAAACGATGGCTTTATTGGTTTAGATAACTGGACCATTCCGACAGAAGCAGGCATTTATATCGTCTATCTGGATGCTTACGATGCTGGCACAGAAGCCAACGATGAATTAGTTGGCGGTGGTGCATCTGGTACACCGGGTTTCCCAGTTCCACCTTTCTTAACGACGGTAAGTGCAGGCGGTAGCGGTGTGACTGCTGTTAGTGGTAATGCAAATGTACATATTCACCCAGGTAATATTGGTGACGATGATGCAGCTGGCGGCACAAGTGACGTGACTAATTCTATCCATCGCTGGTTAAACCCGGTAGCTAAAGTCACAGTTACCGTTAACTAAGGAGACTGTCATGATTAAACGTTTAAAATTAAACAAAATGCGCCTCGCTCTGTTAGTGGGTTTACCTGTTCTATTAAGTGCTTGTATCGACGACGAAGTTGAAGTTGAAGTGATAAGGGAAGTAGAAGTAGAAGTCATAGTTGAAGTTGAAGTGCCAGCGCCAGTACCTACGCCAGTTGATGTGAGTTATGAAGTGACTCTCACTAACTTAACTAATTCTCAACCTTTGTCTCCAGCTGCCGTTGTTTTACATGCTGATGGACATTTGTTTTCAGTCGGCGAGGTGCCTTCAGTTGCCTTAGAGCAAATGGCTGAAGGGGCAATGACAGCTGGATTGTTAGCGCTTGGTATGGCATCTGCTTCAGGCGCAGGTGTAATTGGCCCCGGTGGTAGCGAGACCATTAGCGTAACCATTCAAGATGTGACTGATGCTAAATTATCTGTTACGACTATGCTGGTGAATACAAATGACGCCTTTAGCGGTCTAGATGCATTAGACTTAAGTACTCTTGCTGTGGGTGATAGCTGGACAGCTACAGCTAATGTGTATGATGCGGGTACTGAAGTCAATTCTGAAGCTGCAGGTACTATGCCTGGTCCTGCTGATGGCGGCGAGGGTTTTAATGCCACTAGAACTGACACGGGTTTTGTTTCTATGCATCCAGGTGTGGTAACTGGAGATGACGGATTAACCAATTCTGTCTTAACAGTACAACATAAGTTTGATAATCCGGCAATGCGCATTATGGTCACGCGTATTGAGTAAGTTTTAACTATAGTCAGTTTTTAATATAGTAAGCGTGAACTCTAAAACGCTCAATTCATTATTTATTGAGCGTTTTTGTTTTTTTCACTACATAGGAATAAATGACATGTCTGACAGTGTTTTATTGGTCGAAGATGACCGTGATATAGCCGAGCTGATTCGAGTTAATTTGTGGTAACCACGGTACAAGAGCAGGGTGATAAAGCATTGCAGCTGGCTTTGGATAATGATTATTCGTTACTCATTTTAGATGTCATGTTGCCGAGAGTAAGTGGTTTAGACATTTGTCGTCAAGTGCGAGAGAAAAAACAATCTCAAGCGATAATCATGCTTACTGCAAAAAGCTCAGAGACAGACAGGGTGCTAGGATTAGAGTTAGGTGCAGATGACTATATGACTAAACCGTTTAGCGTGCGTGAGTTACAGGCTAGAGTGCGATCACAATTACGTAAAGTGCATGTATTACAGGTCGCCAACAATACTCATGTTTTAGAGGATAATGGATCTCTAGTGATTGGTGCATTGCATATCAACCAAAAGAATCACCAAGTAGTTTTTCAAGCAGCCACAGAATTTGAATTACTCCATCATTTAGCTAGCCATCCCAATCAAGTTTTTAGTCGCAGTCAATTGTTGGCATCAGTGTGGGGTTACCATCATAGTGGATATGAGCATACAGTGAATTCTCACATTAATAGGTTGCGCGCTAAAATTGAAAAAGATGCCACGTCACCGCAAATAGTGCAGACTGTTTGGGGAGTAGGTTATAAATTTAATCCTCAAGGTGTTGAAGAGTAAACTCAGAATAAGCAAATTAATTTGGCGATGACAACTTCACCGCCAAATCAAATGATACTGTCCTTTTTGTCTGCGCCATCCAGTAAAACCACATACCATTAAGCCAGTTAGCATTAAAGATAAAACACTAGGTGCTGATACATCAACCGGTACATCTCCCACTATTATATCAATAGAACTTGAAGCAAGGATCCCACCATTCAAATCTAGTACAGATAGATTGTACGTAAACATGCCATTCAGTTGAGGATCAAGCCCCCCTGTATATCCAAAACCGCGATTTTGAGAGTTTTGCGCAACATTATTATTACTTAACAGACTGGCATAGTTACCAGGATCTTCTATCCCTGCACCATTCGCAGTGGCATTTGTGCCAATTGAATTGTTAGTTATAAACGCAATGATATCGAAAGATACAAAGTTTGTACCGGCTGTTGGGTCGATATCAAACTCAAATAAGTAAGTGAAATCATCTAAGGAAAAACCGGTACTGCCACTAGAATCAACGTTAACCGCGAATTCAAAATTAAAAATCGAACGGTTTGTTGGAGCATCGCTTAAATTTGGGTCAAAGGTATAGGTTTTATCACCATCGTAGTTAAAGGTGTTTTCTGGATTACCCGCTAGGTTATATCGAAGCTTACCGCGAAGTCCAACTTCTATACCGTTTATGTTTTCGCCCGACCAAGAGCCATTGGCATTACCAGAACCAAAAATCACATCTGGCGTAATGTCACCGGTTCCATTTATGATTGTAGCGTGCACGTTATTTGTAGCAAAAATTACAACCAGTAAACTGGCGAGTTTTAATATATTGTTCTTCATGTTTCGCATACTTATTTCCTATTTTATTGGTTCAAGTGGGGTTAAGCAAAATTAGCACCAAAATTATAAGTAATATAAAATTCAATCGCTTGTAAATATCTAGTTACATTGAAGCTCTTGAACTGTAAATTTTTCTGACACCTTTTACCCTAAACCAAAAACACGTTAAGGTGTTTACAGATATTTCTTTTGAGAGGGTATACCCTTGACTCACACTATACTTATTGCCCTAGCTTTAGTGCTTATTATTGAGGGCATTGGTCCTATGTTGTTTGCGAAAAAATGGCAACATTTTTTGCAACAAATATCACAACAACCTGTTAATCAATTACGCACTATGGGAGGTGTCTTGGTGACTATTGGCGTGGTCAGTTTGATTTACTTGCTTTAATCTCAGATGTGTCTTTATTAGCAGTTATACAATTGATTATAAGCTGCGCGATTTTGCTATTTAGATGCAGATTGTTTTTTGTTAGAATCCCCGCCTAATTTTATGACTCCCGTCTTATTCATGGCTAAAAATGTTGTTGTACTTGGCACCCAATGGGGTGACGAAGGTAAAGGTAAGGTTGTTGATTTGCTCACAGATCAAGCAACTTATGTAGTGCGTTATCAAGGTGGCCACAACGCCGGTCACACACTTGTCATCGACGGTGAAAAAACCGTATTGCATCTTATTCCTTCCGGGATTTTACGTGAAAACGTAACCTGTGTTATTGGCAATGGCGTAGTGCTGAGCCCTGAAGCGTTGCTCGAAGAAACGGCCATGTTAGAAGCGCGCGGTATACCCGTTAAAGAACGCTTGGTTATCAGCGAAGCTTGTCCGCTTATTTTGCCATATCACGTAGAACTAGACTTGGCTCGTGAAAAAGCCCGAGGCAATAAAGCCATAGGTACTACTGGTCGTGGTATTGGTCCAGCTTATGAAGATAAAGTATCACGCCGTGGTTTACGCGTAGGTGACTTGTTTAATCCTGAAGACTTTGCGGTTAAATTAAAAGAAGTCCTTGAATACCATAACTTTATGCTAACCAACTACTATAAAGTTGAGCCAGTCAGTTATGAAAAAGTACTAGCTGATGCACTAGCAGTGGCTGATATTTTAAAAGCTATGGTAGTGGATGTTACAGACGTATTGGACAAAGCGCGCTTGCGTGGCGATGCCATTATGTTTGAAGGCGCACAAGGCACATTGCTTGATATTGACCACGGCACTTACCCTTATGTGACGTCATCTAATACCACAGTAGGCGGTGTTGCCACAGGTGCTGGTTTTGGCCCACTTAACCTGGATTATGTATTAGGTATCGTTAAAGCTTATACCACACGTGTTGGCTCAGGGCCTTTCCCAACAGAATTAGACTGTGAAGTGGGTCAGCATCTTGGTGTAAAAGGTCATGAATTTGGTGCCACAACCGGCCGTAAACGTCGTACTGGTTGGTTTGATGCTGTTGCCATGAAACGCGCGGTACAAATCAATTCTATTACCGGTTTTTGTTTAACTAAGTTAGACGTACTTGATGGTTTAGAAAGTTTAAGTATCTGTATCGGTTACAAAGACGCGCAAGGTAATATTCAAGATGTGCCACCTATGGCAGCTGACGGCTATGACTTGATTACACCTGTATATGAAAGCATGCCCGGTTGGAGTGAAAATTCTTTTGGCGTGACTGAATATGCTGACTTACCCCAAGCGGCTAAAAATTATGTTAAGCGTATTGAAGAATTAACAGGTGTGCCAATCGACATTATTTCAACGGGCCCTGATAGAAATGAAACAATAGTGTTAAGACACCCCTTCGAGGTTTAAAGCTTCAAGGCGATGAGTGGCTAATTGTTAGGATGGATTGGTATAAATGAAGGCTGCAATTTGCAGCATTTTTTGAGGTGAATTAATGGGGTATGTTTAGTTTGATTTTTATGCTAAAAGTTATTTCTCATATTTAGAACGCTACAGTGAACTGCGAGCCATAAAGATTGAAGCATACCAACATACTGATTATCGACGACGTAGAAGCCATACGAACTTTTTCTAGCTTGGTGCTTAAACGTATGGGCTACGAATTTGTCGAAACTGCTGATAGTGCTGAAGTGGCATTAGAAAAAGTCCAATATGTGGTTTTTGATTTGATTCTATTAGATATCAATCTACCTTCGATGAATGGTTTGGAGTTACTCAAACATCTCAGTACTAAAAGCCCAAATAGTAAAGTGGTGATGTGTTCTGCCAATAGTTCAGATAATAATATTCGCCAAGCAATCGCAGATGGTGCTGAAGGCTTTTTAGTCAAACCTGTCACACCTACCAGCTTAGTTTCTTTGTTACATCGTTTAGGATTTAAGTAAAGCTGTTGGTTAAAGGTGACGAAAACAGCCAATTTAAAGTGATTGAATTGCCTAATAAAGCCTAGCGATACACTTTTTGTAATACAAACTCAGCGCATGGGTGATCCTCATCGCATTTTATGGGGTAGGATATCAATATAAGCATAAAATAGTCACAGGTATCCCATGCAAGCAGCATCTCTACCCAATAATGTTAAGCCACAATCAATCGCTGATATAGCGCCCAAGATACAATTAATAAAAAACACTTTTGCTTCAGGTAAAACTAAAGCGCTCGCTTGGCGTATTAAACAGCTCAAACAAATCAAGAAAATGCTTGTTGAACAGCAAGATAAGATTTTTGTGGCGATACAGCAGGATCTTGGTCGTTGTGATATGGAGTCTTGGACGGCTGAATTAGGCGGTGTGATCAGCGAAGTGGATCATGCGCTTAAACATTTAAAAA
>QIJM01000280.1 GCA_003232445.1 Paraglaciecola arctica | reverse complement strand
ATAGATCCCAATCTTTTGTTGAGCCATAACATCAGATTCTAAATTATCAGTATTGAGTAACACCTCTGAATCATCGTAATCTTCAATATAATCAGTGATTTTTCGAGCCTTTCGGGAAAATTCAGACAACATTAGATTTTTTGCAATACGAAATAGGAAAGCTTTAGGGTGTTCTATCTCTTTCTCTTTTTCAGCTTTGTACGCACGCAAAAATGTTTCCTGAGAAACATCGTCAATATCTTGAGATGAAATGACATAACGAGAAATGAAACTACGCAACGACAACTCACTATTCTTGAACTCAGTCAGAATAGCGAACCGGGACTTTGAGTATTTATTATCAGCCATCTCAATTGAAACCTTATCCTGTCAAGTTTAGAACTTTCAATCAACTTAGTGAGTAGACGAAAGAAACAAACTACACATTAATACAAAACAGCGGGTACATTAACATGAAGTGTATAACGACTGAACATCGAAAACCCGCCACTTAAAAATATAAAACTAGCGCGGGGTATAATACCAATCCATCCTAACAATTAGCCACTCAGCGAGATTTAAAGGTGTGAGTACTTGTTGAGTATTGGAGCGACTGAACGGGATTCACTCGTATCATCCTTGATACTCACCCTTGCTATCCGCCAAATGCAAAAAACCCGCAGTTAAGCGGGTTTCTTTGGTATTTGGCGGATAGCGAGGGATTCGAACCCCCGGTACGTTTGACCGTACGTCTGATTTCAAGTCAGGTGCATTAAACCGAGCTCTGCCAGCTATCCAAATTTTTTACTACAATTTAAATCTTACCATATGTAAAAAAATGCTATGCCAGACAGGAACCTTTGATAAGATTGGATCTACATTTGGTCTCAAGTTAGTTGCATTATACAAAGCAATGTGACCTCCCCGAATTAAGGATGCGAATACTAGTGACGTTTTTAAGGCTTGTAAAGTCCTAATTGAACAAAAAGTACTGATTGATTATTGTTTGAACAGATTGAGCGCATTTACATCAAGTTACGTTTAGGAATAACAATTAAATACGTTATTACTTGAAAAAGGGAACTAAACCCCATACAAAGACACTATAAATAAAGAATTATTTTTAACTTACGTTTTGGAGAATACAATGGAACAAAGATCTTCTTACAGCAGTGCAGGTGAAGCTTCTGTATTGCAAACCAACAAGGTACTTCGCAACACCTACATGTTGTTGGCGATGACATTAACTTTCAGTGCAGCTTGTGCCGGTATTGCAATGGCAATGGGTTTACCTCGTGGCATCGCCATGATGATGAGTATTGGTGCGCTTGTGATGATTTTCTTCCTCAACAAAGCAGCACAGAGCTCAATGGGCATTTTGTTTGTTTTTGTCTTTACAGGTTTATTGGGCGCATCTTTAGGGCCAATGTTAAACCACTATGCAGGCTTTCCAGGTGGCTCAGGATTAATTCTTCAAGCCTTTGGTACCACTGCTTTGGTATTCTTCGGATTATCTGGCTACGTATTAACCACTAAGAAAGATTTCTCCTTTATGGGTGGTTTTTTGTTAGTAGGATTAATTGTTGCTGTTGTCGCTATGGTAGCCAACATCTTTTTGGGTATCCCAGCATTAAGTCTTGCTATTAGCGCTGCAATTGTTTTTATCATGTCTGGCTTCATCTTGTATGATACTAGCCGTATCATTAACGGTGGCGAAACTAACTATATTCGTGCAACCGTTTCTATGTACTTGAATATCTACAACTTATTCACCGCTATCCTGCATCTTTTAGGTGTTTTCGGTGGCGATGATTAATTCCTAGATGAATTAACGTTTAAAACGCCTCAGCTTGCTGGGGCGTTTTTTTATGGTACATTGCAAACTTATGTCATCTTTTACGCTAATAGTCACATCCGACCCTCTTTCGCAACAAAACGCTTACAGTGCATATCGTTTTGCCCTTGCGGCTGTGCAATCGAAACACAGCATCAATGGTATCTTTTTTTATCAAAGCGGCACGCTAAATGGTTCGAGCTTACAGATAACCCCATCTGATGAATTTGACTTGTATGCAGCTTGGGGGAGACTTTCACAGGAATATCAGGTGCCTCTTATGGTATGTGTTAGCGCCGCGAGTAAAAGGGGTATCACCACAGCTGAAGATGCGCGAGAGTCAGACAACCCGCATTTTAGTTTAACCGCGCCTTTTGAATCAGTCGGTTTAGGTGAGTTGGCTGTATTGATTAGTAACAGCGACAGATTGGTGCAATTTTGAGCCAAGCCGCAGCAGTAATATCAAGCATTGCAATTATCAACAAATCAGCGCCCTACGGCTCTTCAAGCGGCCAAGAAAGCTTAGATATGGCGTTAGCCATGAGTAACTTTGCTCAAGACGTGAGTGTGTATTTTATCGAAGATGGCGTGTTACAACTATTGGTATCGCAAGACTCGACGGCAATTAATGCTAAGGCTTATTACAAAACCTTCCCAGCTCTTGAGTTTTACGACATAGAAAACATCTACGTCTGTAGGCAAAGCCTAGTACAAAGAGATATTAAGGCGTCTCAGTTGTGCATTCCTGTGACATTAATAGAACTTGAAGACTTGCCCAAGCTTTTATCTAAACAGCAGCACGTGATGAGTTTTTAATGATTTTACACAAGATATCCTCAAGCCCATTTGATCATCTGGCGTTACAGCATTGTTTGCAGCGAATGCATGACACAGATGGGCTGCTACTGACCCAGGACGCAGTGTATGCAGTTATGCATCAGACCTTGTACTCCAAGCTCGTAGAATTACATTCAATGTATGTGCTTAAAGAAGATGCGGAAGCCCGTGGGGTACAGGTGAAAAGTGACAACATTCAGCTTATTGGTTATGCAGAATTGGTCGAACTCAGCTTAAAATATGACAAAGTAATGAGCTGGTAGGATCAGATGAAATATCATTTTGAAGTGGCAGGTAACACTATTGCTACCGACAAAGCTGGGTACTTGCTTAATGTCGAAGATTGGCAAGCAGAGTTAGCCCCCTCGTTAGCCGCAACAGAAAACATCGAATTAACCGATAACCACTGGGAAGTGGTCAACTTTGTGCGCCAATTTTATCTTGAATTCAATACTAGCCCAGCGATGCGAGCCTTAGTGAAAGCGATGGCCAATGAATTTGGCACAGAAAAAGGTAATAGCCGATATTTGTTTAAGCTTTTCCCCAAAGGCCCAGCCAAACAAGCGACAAAAATAGCAGGATTGCCGAAACCTGTTAAGTGTTTGTAATTAGCTATTAGGGCAGTCATGATAACTATGTTTTGGTTACAACATAGTAAAGTCTTATATAGGTAAGAATGGTGGTTTACTTAAAAATGAAAAGCACGCTTCGCGTCATCATCCATGTTGGTTTTTGACTTGAATCCCTTCTAGCCAGTTACTCTTTTTCAACAGCAAAAAGAGTAACCAGAAAATGCCGCTCGCTACTAAAGTTCTTAACCGCTACTATGAACATCAAGCTTGCAAGTATAATAGTATTTTTAGTTTTCCGTATTTTTTTCGAAGAAATCTCCATAAAACCTCCTTAAAAAT
>QIJM01000412.1 GCA_003232445.1 Paraglaciecola arctica | reverse complement strand
CGGATGCGTGAAACAAGGGTAAAATCTATCCTCAAAAATACTGAACCCCTTCCTGATGGGATAAGGCTCGACTTATTCAGCAAGCCCTAATGTAGGCCCGATATTCACAGACAAAATCACTTGAAACGATTAATACGGTATTTGGACTAACGGAAAATGTTGTACTGAACCCCCGCTACAATTATGTAAATACAAATTATGTCGACTTTTCTTCTCTCAGTCTGTATAGATGTGTGCATCTTTGTTGGTTTCTTCCTTTTTTAATTCAAAATAACGATGGTTAGTAGTTTGTGGTAAACTTGCTTGAAATTGGAGATTGATAAATGCAGCCGCAATTAATTCAATTTTCTGGGGTAGTTGTAGGCGATGATCACAATCCAACGATCCTTAACCCCGATTTTCTTTCAAAAGAGGGAATTGTTCCAAATGCTTGGAAGTGGGAGGTCAAAGATACATTTACAACGCCAGCATTCTCTATGGTTCGATACACAAATGGAGTTGGTATAACTGTTGAGCCGAACAAGCTTCAAGTCACTGACCCGAATATAGTGGATGGACCCGAAACGAGTAAAGTCACTGAAATCATTTCGGCTTACGTTCAAACTCTTCGTCATGTTCGTTACACCGCAGTAGGAAACAACTTCCAAAGTGTCATCCAAGTCGAATCACCCAATGAGTACCTCAAAACACGGTTCCTCAAGGAAGGGCCTTGGAATACCTCTCCACGAACTCTTGATGCTCTTGGGCTTCGTCTCATCTATCCTCTTGAAAAGGGACGACTTACTCTTTCGATAGATGCTGGGGATGCCAAGTTACCTGAGTACGAAAAGAAACAACTTGTAATCATTGTTAATGCAAACTTCAACAGAACCGGCGATACGCAATCTGTTTACGCACAGGTGACTAAATTCCTGAAAAAGACCATGGAAGACTGGGCAACATACAAGAAGTTATTAACCGACACCTTGGGAGGAGAGGAGTGATTATGACCCCAGTTGTTGAGGCAGAGGTTTTAACTCGCCGTAGCGAGACGGTACATGAAGATATCATGGAACAAGTGAATCGCAATAGCGAAGACTTATGGAAGCAATTCGCGGAGAAAAAACGACAAATATGGCCGGAGTCTACTGATACGAATTCTAAGGCAGAGCAAGTAGGAGTAGTTCCTTCGGCTCCTTCGAATTGGAATATCCAACCAGAGATGTTTTCCGATGTTTTCGATATATGTGCTGAGCCCGAGCGTAGCTTCAGGATATTCGATAACTACCTCCAGAAAATATGGAAGCCCAACATTATAGAAATTGAAACAAAAGCAACAACTGAAACGTCTGTGCTTGTCAGTTTCTTTGGAAATTGGATGTCATCGGTAAACGCGGAATCCTTTACTCGTGAAACTGCGTGGACTGACGAGAAGAATCATAGGCGTTGTAACCTGGTGGACAAAGAAATCGATGGAACTATTTCTCCAGACCAACAGATCGAGCTTGAAAATCTTCAAAACGAAATGCTTACGTTTCGTCGCCAAGTAGCCCCACTCCCACTAGATGACCTCAGAAAACTTCATGAAGAGTTGCTACGTGAGGCAATCAATCAGGCGGAGTAATCTGGGATAATGCCATTTTCCTATCCCATGAACCGCCATACTCGTCGACACGGCCCAGCAGGATACTCTTCTTATGCAAGCTACCGACCCTGGCTACGGGATGAATTTTTGTTCCGTTGCGTATATTGCCTCAAGCGAGAGCAATGGGATATCGTAATAAAAGGCAAGTACCACATTGATCACTATCGGCCACAGGTTCACAACCCTGGAGATGTTCTTCAGTATGAAAATTTATTGTACGCTTGCGCGACATGCAACCTCGCCAAAGGGAAGGAACTTATTCCAAACCCTTGCCACTATATGCTAGCCAATAGTGTAATAATATTCGAAGATGGACGAATCAAAGGCACCACTTCGGAGGCAAAGCGAGTGATCAAGGTGCTTGGTTTGGATGATACCGAATACTGCGAGTTTCGGAGACTCACTATTGATACTATCGCGCTAGCTCGACAGATGAAACCGGATTTGTTTCGAAGATACATGCAATACCCGGATGAATTGCCGAACTTGGCTGACCTTCGTCCACCGGACAATATTCGTCCGGAAGGCGTCCAAGAGAGTTACTACGCTCAACGCGAAAGACGTCAATTGCCTGCCGTCTACTAGCAGGCTGTTAAGAACATCACTTTTTAGTAACTTAGAGTCTGTGCAGTTGCTTTTCTACCCACTTCAAAAGATTTCTTTTGGGATACCTTGTATAACGCCCGAACTTTCGGTACAGGAGTTTCTTGGTCTGTCTATATCCTGACAGGGATATTGGGTAGCTTACTTCCATTCTGTGGTGTCAGCATATTTAAATTTATTAATTCCCGACCAAAATATAATCTATATGAAGGAATGCCTTTCAATACACCCTTTCTCTTGACAATTCTCAATATTAATTGTTTTGCAAATTATCGATTTGTAGATGAATCTGAGAAAAATGTAATAAAGCTCCCGCCCAAAACATTCAGAAGAGAGAACGAAAAAACATTTGGTTCTTTAATAAAAAAACTCATGCTTATCCGGTTGCTTCAGGAGATGGTTGTGGATCGGTTCCTTTCAACTCTATCCTCTCCGTACTGCCATGCAAACGGCTCAGTTCCGTGTGCCTCGCCATCCAACGGCAACGGATGGGACGTTCCTGAAGCAACCGGATAAGCATGAAAAAATTATCTCATAACGTCGTTTATGGGATTCAATGTTATCGTCACGACCAAGGGGCTTATTCAAGAAAAAAAAGATTTATAAAAAATATTTCTGCGTACTGCGGTATGCTATAGTGTAGTAATAAGGAAGAGGCATAATTGGCTAGAGTTGCAGAACCAAAGCGGGTAATTGCCTATGTTGACGAGCAAGGTCGTGAACCGTTTACCGAATGGATTAATGGCCTACGGGATATCAAAGGGCGTCAACGAATTCTGGCTCGCGTGGGCCGACTGGAACACGGCAATTATGGTGATTGTGAACCGGTCGGTGAAGGCGTCAGTGAACTTCGGATGTTTTTTGGCCCTGGTTATCGGGTTTATATTGGCGAAGAAGGCAGGAATATTGTTGTCCTGCTCTGTGGAGGCGATAAAAGCACCCAGACACAAGACATTGAAATAGCGAAAGCGTATTGGAAGGAACATATAAGCGATGCATAAAAATAGGAAATACCGAACATTTGGGGAAATCGAAGAAGAATATTTCAAAAACCACCCCGAAGAAATTGACGATTATATTTCGATCATCTTTGATGAATATGCGAAAGATGGAGAGACGGGCGTTTTACTGTCTTCATTGCGCCGAGTGAGTCGTGCGAAAGGGGTGACTGCCACGGCCATGGCGGCAGGCATGACTCGGAAAGGGCTTCAAAAGGCGCTATCTGAGAAAGGCAACCCGAAGTTTGAAAGCGTGAATGCGATTATGCACGCGATGGGCTATCGTCTGAAGCCTGAAAAGCTAGAGATGCCAGCGGGTCGATAAGCGGATAAAAAGAACCAGAAGATTGACCC
>QIJM01000596.1 GCA_003232445.1 Paraglaciecola arctica | reverse complement strand
GAATTGTCGATATCCGCGACGACGCTGCCTTTGCAGCTGGGCATATTAAGGATTCCGCCCACTTAACCAATGGTTCGTTGCATGGTTTTATGTCTGATGTGGAATTTGATACGCCTGTCATAGTCTGTTGTTATCATGGTATTAGTAGCCAACAAGCAGCACAGTTTCTAATTCACCAAGGTTTTGCAGAGGTATATAGCTTAGATGGTGGATTTGAGGCGTGGCGCAAAAATCAGTCTTTTGAAACATCACCGCCAGTCATTTGAAATATTATAGGAAGTATAATTCGTTTGTCTACCCTGCTTAAGTTAGTCGCCTTTTCCAAAGAACAACCGGCAAGATTACTCACTATTTACCTTATAGAGCAAGGTATTCAAGCTGAGTATCAATATTCAGCTAATGAGTATGCCCATACTGTGATGTTGTTAGAGTCATCCGATCAAGTCAAAGCTAAAAAACTGGCAGAAGAATTTGTGCTTAACCCGAATAACGTAAAATACCAAAAAAATACCAAACGGCTGCTTGGCAATCTGGCGAAACGGTTAAGTTAAATCCTGATAAGTCTTTCTCGGTAGGTAAAATGCTTGCTGATTTAACACAAGCTCCATTTACTTCAAGCATATTGGCAATTTGTCTGGTGATTTATCTATTGGCAATGGTAGGCGTTTCATCACCTTATTTGTGGCTAAAGATCCAGCCCATTGCGATGCTTGTTGATACGGGGCAGTGGTGGCGAGTATTGGGACCCGCACTGATCCATTTCTCAGTCCTGCATATTGCGTTTAATCTGCTGTGGTGGTGGTCATTAGGTAAACAAATCGAGATAACCTTCGGTCTCAGTAGCTTGCTAATGTTATTTGTATTTTCCGCTGTAGTGTCTAATGTTGCTCAGTTGTTGGTCAGTGGTCCCAACTTTGGCGGTCTTTCAGGTGTAGTGTATGCGTTAGTGGGCTGTGTTTGGTGGTTGGGCTGGTTAAAACCCAGTTGGGGGCTATCACTGCCTAAGCCCATAATTGGATTTTTATTAGTTTGGTTAGTGGTGGGTTATTTGGATGTTTTACCTGTGCATATGGCAAATACTGCGCATACGGTGGGGCTAATTTGTGGATGTCTGTTTGCTTGGTTTTTGGTTACCAGAGCCAAAAACGCTAGCGCCCAATAAGCCGAATTTTAGCTCTAGTGATAAAGATAGCTGGTAAAAATAACATCTTTAATCATTTCAGAGCCAGTTTCTCTGAGCATGAGTTCTTTTAGTTTTTCTAAACAGGTACGCCTAATATCCTCGCGGCCAGTTAGCGACCTAACTCTTTCTGCTGGTTGGCTACCGAATACTTCAATTGTTGCGGCTCTCAGTAGAGGGGAGTGATGTTCAGCGGCCTCAAGAAAGCTAGCATCTTCTAACATCAATTCTACTGACACTACAACAAAGCCTATTTTTCTTGCGCTAGAGGCTAAGTAATTGGTCGTTATCTTTGGCTCAAGACTGAAATAAGCGTAGTTTTTTCTGGCCACCTCCTGCCCGTATACCACACTGTGATAACTTAAAAGAATGAGTAAACTAGCAAGTAGCCATAAGGGGTTTTTCATCGTTATTTTTCTTTTGTTAGTTATCATCAAAGTTAACTTAAGCTTACCAACTTTTGCTAGGCTCATAAAACTAAATTAGTCAGAACGGTATTTAACTTTAGTCTAAGTCATGCACTTGTTATTATTCATTTTCGCTAATCAATAACGTTGTAAAATTGAACTCATCTTATACTTTTCCGATCGGTATTCCGTCGCTCTGGGCTAAACCTGATCTGTTTACTATCCCCAGTCCATGTTTAAAAAACTGGTTATTAGACACAGGCTCGTTAACCGAAAGGCTACAATCACAATGTACGTCATTCCATCTAACCTTAATAGGTCAACGGCAGGCACAGATAACTCTTGAGGAATTTCAACAAGTTTGCGCTCCCCAGCAACAGTTCAATCCACATGAATGGCAAATTAGAGAAGTATTATTGTGGGGCGATAATCAACCTTGGGTCTTTGCTCGCTCGATTATTCCGCAAAGATTATGTGAAAGTGATTTTGTTAACCTCAACACTAAACCTTTGGGTCAACTGATTTTTAATGATAAGCGATTCAAGCGTATGCCCTTTGAAGTTACTAATATGTGCCCTAGCGAAGATTTTCTAGCACAATTACACATATGCTCTGAGATGAAATTGTGGGGACGCCGATCTGCATTTAGTTTTGAGGATATGAAAATGACAATCAGTGAGATATTTCTACCTAGTTCACCCGCTTACCAAGAGATGAAGTAGACTAACATGGACAACTCAGGTCAATTATCAACTGCGAAGTTAAACGCTTATTGGCGTTTAATGCGAGCCGACAAGCCTATAGGTATCTATTTGTTGCTGTGGCCCTGTGTATGGGCGTTGTGGATTGCTTCAGGAGGGTTTCCTGACCTACATATACTGGTGGTGTTTGTATTAGGGGTCGTAGTGATGCGATCGGCTGGTTGTGTGATTAATGATTATGCTGACCGCAAGATAGATGGCCTAGTCGAACGCTCCTCAACCCGGCCTCTGGTGACCGGAGACGTCACTGAAAAAGAAGCGTTGAGTTTATTTGTTCTACTTTTATTTATCGCCTTAATACTCGTTTTGACATTAACTTGGCAAACGCTACTGATGTCAGTTGGTGGTTTAATATTGGCCACTATTTATCCTTTTATGAAGCGTTACACTCACTTGCCTCAGGTCATACTTGGCGCTGCTTTCAGCTGGTCTATCCCTATGGTTTTTGTGGCAACAGGACAACCCTTAAATTGGGTGGTGTGGGCCTTGTATTTTGCTAACTTAGCTTGGACCGTTGCTTACGATACGCAATATGCCATGGTAGATAAAAACGATGATATTAAAGTGGGTGTGAAATCAACTGCTATCTTATTTGGTCAATACGATAAGGTGATCATCTTGATGCTACAAATTACCAGCTTGTTATTGCTTGCTGTGGTAGCAGTAGAGTTAAAACTAAGTTGGCCGTTTTACTTAGCGTTAGTTATCAGTATGGGGCTGTTTTTGTATCAACACAGACTGATTAAAGACCGAGATAGGAGCCTGTGTTTCAAGGCTTTTTTACACAATCACTATGTGGGATTGGTATTCGCCATAGGCATAATTGCACATTATGCTATTTACCCAGCTTAAGTTTACTAAGGTGGTTATGGCATAAGCCACCCATATAACTTGAGAGGCTAACAAAATGGTGAAGATTGAGATTGCTCAGTGTTACCCTTCAGGCTTCTCTAACTTGGCAAGGCGAGTTTCAAGTGCTTCTAGTTTTTCTCTTGTGCGCATCAGTACTTGGCTTTGAATATCAAATTCCTCTCGGCTAACAAAATCTAAGCGGCTGATCTGTGATTGCAGTACTTGCTTAACTTTGGCCTCTGCGCCTTCTGCCATAGTTTTCACACTTGGCGGCATGGCATCAGAGATTTGTTTAGCGATTTCTTCTAGTTTTTTAGGATTTAGCATTAGAGTCTGTTTACCTTTCGAGTTCAAATTGATTCTTTAAGACGACGTTTGGGTTTAAGCTTAAAAAGCTATACGCTGTTAATCTACTTGGACTCACTAGCGTATTCTCTTACAATCACCGCCCCATCATCATTGGCTGTTTAATTTAGCATGAAACTTAACCCCGGTCAGAACGAAGCTGTAAAATTTATTTCTGGCCCATGCTTAGTTTTAGCCGGTGCAGGCAGTGGCAAAACGCGCGTTATCACCAATAAAATTGCCTACTTGGTCAGGGAATGTGAGCTTCCAGCACGTTATATAGCTGCGGTGACTTTTACCAATAAAGCCGCACGGGAGATGAAAGAACGCGTGGCGCAAACTCTGGGCAAGAAGGAAGCGCGCGGGTTAAAAGTATCGACTTTTCATACTCTGGGTTTAAATATTATTAAGTCTGAAGTCAAAACCTTGGGTTTAAAACCCGGCTTTTCTCTATTTGATGATAAAGACAGTATGTCGCTGCTCAAAGATTTGACCGAGGTAGAGTTTGATGGTGACAAAGAGTTGTTGTCTTCGTTGCAAAGTTGTAT
>QIJM01000440.1 GCA_003232445.1 Paraglaciecola arctica | reverse complement strand
CTTTATGGGATCAAGTCACTCAAGAGAATTTTCACGAATTAAGTGACTATGCAGGTTATCACCATGAGTTTTTGAGATTATTTGGCTTTGACCTAGCTGGAGTTGATTACGATGCTGATGTTGAGACCTTAATTAATTGGTAAAAAAATGGTCAAAATTCGCTTAAAATAAAAACTGCTGCAAAGCGGTTTTTTTATTTCCGTAATGTAGTCTACCTTTGAAGGAGCCAAATCAACTCAAAACGATTGAAAACCATAAAATAAATGTGTTTAAACAACAATTTGCGTGGAAGAAATACACAGGTTAATGCTAAAATTCTGAAGCTAAGCGTAGGCGGCTTTTAGAATTGTTTGTAGCTTATTAATTAATCATTGATTGACGATACTCTCCACCATTAGGTTTTTGTTTACCGATATGCAGTGCATGAACGGCTGTAAAGAATCTAATGGTGCTGTGTATTAATTTAGAGTAGTGCTATTGCGTATGATAAAAATCACGAAAGGGTTAGATCTTCCTATTCAGGGAGCGCCACAACAAAGTATTCAAGATGGAAACTCTGTCACTAGAGTGGCTATTTTGGGTGAAGAATATATTGGTATGCGTCCAACTATGCATGTCCAAGAAGGAGATAAAGTAAAGAAGGGTCAGATTCTTTTTGAAGATAAAAAGAATCCTGGCGTCAAATTCACCGCTCCTGCTGCTGGTAATGTTGTTGAAATCAACCGTGGTGCAAAACGTGTTTTGCAATCGATTGTGATACAACTTGAAGGTGATGAAAGTGAAGTGTTTGCTAAATATAGCAGTACCGAACTGGCGTCATTGGATGTGGCTAAAGTACAAGAAAACTTAGTCAATTCTGGCATGTGGACAGCCTTTAGAACCCGTCCTTATAGCAAGTCTCCCACACTTGACTCAAAGCCTAATTCGATTTTTGTTAGTGTGATGGATACCAACCCACTAGCTGCAGACCCTCAGATAATTATTGCTGAACGTAGCGAAGATTTTGTTAACGGTTTACAGGTAATTAGTCGCTTAACAGATGGCAAAGTATTTGTTAACAAAGCGTCTGGCGCTGACATTGCTACTGGCAATGCCCCCGTTGAAGTGAACGAATTTTCTGGTGTTCACCCTGCGGGCCTAGTGGGTACTCACATTCATCACTTAGATGCGGTAGGTCAAAGCAAAAAAGTGTGGCATGTCGGTTATCAAGACGTATTAGCGATTGGTAGTTTGTTCACAACAGGTGAATTAGATAACCGTAAAGTGGTCTCTTTAGGCGGGCCTGAAGCAAAAAAACCTCGCTTGTTACGCACGCTGTTAGGCGCCGATATTACTGAACTAACCGCAAATGAAGCCAATGCAGGTGACATGCGCATGTTATCTGGCTCTGTATTGCAAGGTAATCACGCCCATGGCGTGCACGGTTATTTAGGTCGATTCCATAATCAAGTGTCTATTTTGCGCGAAGGCCGTGAGAAAGAATTATTTGGTTGGATGAAACCCGGCGTCAATCAACATTCAGTGACCCGCGCTTATCTTGGGCATTTAAGTCCTAAGAAGCTTTTTGGCATGACAACTACCACTAACGGCTCTGATCGTTCTATGGTGCCTATTGGTAACTACGAACGTATTATGCCTTTAGATATTTTGCCCACCTTATTACTACGGGACATGATCTCTGGCGATACAGATGGCGCGCAAAGTCTGGGTTGCTTGGAGCTAGACGAAGAAGACTTAGCATTATGTACTTATGTTTGCCCCGGCAAATATAACTATGGGCCGATTCTGCGTGATTGTTTAGAGCAGATTGAGAAAGAGGGTTAATCATGGGCTTACAAGCATTTTTAGAGAAAATCGAACCTGATTTTGAAGCAGGTGGAAAATATGAGAAGTGGTATGCCCTATATGAAGCGGCAGCGACCATTTTCTACACACCGGGCACGGTCACCAAATCGACTACCCATGTAAAAGACAGTATTGATTTAAAACGTATTATGATCATGGTGTGGGTGGCGACGTTCCCAGCTATGTTTTATGGCATGTTTAATATCGGCCAACAGGCTCACATGGCCATTATAGAAGGAGCTAGCTGGGCAGATACCGCCACCACATTCTGGCAAGCGGGTCTGTTTGAAATGCTAGGCGGTCAGTTGGATGCTGATAGTACCTGGCTTGGTATGATGTTGTATGGCGCTTGTTTCTTTGTGCCTATTTACGCAACCGTGTTTGCGGTAGGTGGTTTTTGGGAAGTATTGTTTGCTTCGGTGCGTAAACATGAAATTAACGAAGGTTTCTTTGTTACTTCGGTTTTATTCGCATTGACCTTACCTGCCACTATTCCTTTATGGCAAGCAGCCTTAGGTATCACATTCGGTATTGTCATAGCCAAAGAGATATTTGGTGGAACAGGACGTAACTTCCTTAATCCTGCATTGTCTGGGCGGGCATTTCTTTACTTTGCTTACCCGGCACAAATCTCAGGTGATTCAATTTGGACAGCTATAGATGGATACTCAAGCGCAACGTGGTTAAGCCAAGCAGCAAATGGTTCAGTCACTGACTGGAGTCTTAATGCTCAGTGGTGGGATGCATTTTTCGGTAACCTACAAGGCTCTGTGGGCGAGGTGTCAGCCCTAGCTATCTTAATCGGTGGACTGTTTATCATCTATATGCGCATCGCTTCATGGCGAATTGTGCTAGGTGTGGCGCTAGGTGTGTTCTTATTTTCAAGTTTATTAAACCTAGTAGGAAGCGATACCAATCCGATGTTTGCCATGCCTTGGTATTGGCATATGGTGATTGGAGGCATGGCCTTTGGTATGTTCTTTATGGCAACCGACCCTGTGTCAGCATCCTTTACCAATCAAGGAAAGTGGGCCTACGGTATTTTGATTGGTTGTATGGCGGTGATGATACGCGTACTGAACCCCGCTTTCCCTGAAGGTATTATGTTAGCAATACTGTTCGCTAATCTGTGGGCACCTTTGTTCGATTATTTTGTAGCACAAAGCAATATAAAACGGAGGTTGGCACGTGTCGGCTAAAAAAGAAACTCTTGGAAAAACAGTAGGCGTGGTAGTTGCAGTTTGCCTAGTCTGCTCAATTATTGTATCCAGTGCTGCAGTGGGTTTACGTTCGCTGCAAGAAACGAACGCTGCATTAGACAAAAAGTCCAATATAGTTGAAGCCGCAGGGCTTGCTGACATTGCAAAAGGTGATGTCGCTGGTACCTTCGATAAATATATTGAAGAACGCTTTATTAACCTTGAAACAGGCCAATATGTGGACGTTCCTGAAGATTACGACATGTACAAAGAGGCTAGAAACCCTGAATACATGGTTAAAGTTCAGGATCCAAAAGTTGGATTTAAACAACGAGCCAGCATCGCCAGTATTTACATAGTCAAAAATGACGCTGGTGAAGTCACTCGCTTAGTGCTTCCGGTGCATGGTAGTGGTCTGTGGGACTTAATGTACGGATTATTAGCCCTTGATGCCGACGGAAACACGGTACGGGAATTGGTCTATTATCAGCATAAGGAAACCCCAGGATTAGGTGGTGAGATACAAAACCCTAGCTGGAAAGCCAAGTGGAACGGCAAGAAGCTGTTTAACAATGGTGACGTAGCTATCCGAGTTAAAAAAGGTGACAACGCAAGCAGTCAGCATGCAGTTGATGCACTTTCAGGTGCTACGCTAACCAGTAACGGTGTGCAAAACACATTGACTTACTGGGTGGGCAAGAATGGCTATGGGCCATATCTTAAAAATCAGACTTGGAAATCGTAAGGGGTTCACACAATGGCTGAAACTAAAGAAATGAAAAAGGTATTGCTCGGACCCATTCTGAACAATAACCCCATCGCATTGCAAGTACTGGGCGTTTGCTCGGCTTTGGCAATCACGACTAAATTAGAAACAGCGCTGGTTATGTCGTTGGCATTAACTGTTGTATGCGCATTTTCTAACTTATTTATCTCTCTTATCCGTCACCATATACCATCGAGTGTGCGGATTATTATTCAAATGACGAT
>QIJM01000536.1 GCA_003232445.1 Paraglaciecola arctica | reverse complement strand
TCTATACCCGCTCATTTCAAATGATGGTGAGTCTAAAACGTATGCGCGTGATGGAAATTTTATCTGATGCGACCAACGTGATAGCAGAAGGCGAAGTGTTGCAGCTAATGAACTGTAATGATCCCGAAACAACTGAAGAAAGCTATATGCAGGTAATTTACAGTAAAACAGCCCGTTTATTTGAAGCCGCAACTTTACTTGCTGCTGTATTAACTGAGCAAAATCAAGAAATCGAACTCGCCATGCAAGAGTACGGTAAATACTTAGGAACGGCCTTCCAATTAGTAGATGATATTCTTGACTATGCTGCAGATCCAGAAATAATGGGTAAGAATGTGGGTGACGATTTAGCTGAGGGCAAACCAACGCTGCCTCTACTATATGCAATGTGGCACGGAACTGAAAAACAAAAAACATTAATAAAGGAGTCCATTGAAACCGGTAATGGGTTACAACACTTCACTGAGATCATGTCAGCAATGGAACAAACTGGCGCATTAATATATACAAGAAAACTTGCTGTCGCTGCATCTGAAAAGGCAATTAAAGCGTTAGATATAATACCCAATTCAGACTATAAAAAGGCATTAATTGGATTAGCTAGTATTGCAGTTGAGCGAGCGGCTTAGACTTTAACATTAGGCTCGACTTTACCTTATACCAATTAGCCAATCAGCGAGATTGAAAGTCGCTGGTGCTCTCTGAGTGGCTAAATTGTTTACTTCTTATCCAATTTAACCCTGCCGCTAACAGTAGACACATTCACCTTCGCACTGCCACCATTTAAAGAGAACTTTAACCAGCGATTAGGCCCGTACTTAGCTTTTTGCATTTTATCATCAGACAAATTGTTGGTGATTTTGCCACCAGCATGACCTTCAATATCGAATCTTGCAGATACATCACTTTGTAAATAAAGGCGAATCGACCCACCTACGGATGAAGCATCAATCTCACCATTTTTCTCAAGTTCTAGCTTCGCGTCTATCGAGCCGTTTACTGTATCCATATTCAACTGATTAACCTTACCAAGCTCTAGCTCAATATCGCCATTTACGGTTTCTACGTTAATATCGCCACTCTCACTGAAGACTTCAATGCTGCCGTTCACCGACTCATAGGAGTCCTCTTTGCCTTTTGAACTGCGCGAGTCAATTGTGCCGTTTACGGTGTCTATCTTTACGTCTCCCTCTAAACTATCTGCAGTTATTCGGCCATTTACTGACTCAAGACGAATACGCCCTGCTAACTCTTTTACATCAATAGAGCCGTTAACTGTTTCCACTCTTGCACCACCGCGCACTTGTTCTAATTCAACATCGGCATTCACCGCGCTGTAATACACTTTGCTTTGACGAGGAACAAATATTTCCAAATCGTCGCCATTGTCTGAGCCCCAATTACTCCAACCTCGATTATTCTTTATTTTGACTTTGATGAGCACTTCATTGTCGTCTTTTTCAAAAATAAATTTTTCAGTTCTTTCACCTAAAGTACCCGTTACTTTTACCTCAGATTTATCCCACGCAATCACCTTGGCAGAACCATTAACATGTTCAATTTGCACATAAGGGGTTTTCGATACGTCCAGTGAACGGTTGATCTTTTCATCGGCCAAAACACTGTAACTCAGGCATAGAAACCCTGCAAAAATCATTACCTTTTTCATTCTTATACTCCTAAAAATTCAGCACTTTAAATTTGTGACCACTTGGATGAATGCACGCGCTCAATTAAATTAATTTGTTGTTGATGCACACTTTGCAGCATCTTTAATAGCGCCATATTATTTGGCTCATTTTCTAACGCCGTTTTAATCGCATCAGCGGCGTCATCTAATTCAGTTAGTTGGTCTTGCCAGTTTTGGGTCAGTGCAGGTTGGTCTTGAAATCTGACCAATAAAGCATTTTTTTGCTCTAAATGTTGTTCACTTAATGACGCAACCAAATCATCACCTGTTAACGAAACCGGCTGCTGATTAACCGATAACCAGCCAATCAATCCGAACATGGCAACCGTAGCTGCAACCAAGTATATTTTCTTTCCCACCACTACACGAGATAAATCAGACGTCTCACTCGACAACGCTAACTCGATGCCCGGCCATAAATCTCTAGCTGGCTGTCGTTCTCTACTTACATCGGCTAGCTTATTTGCCAACGCCTGCTCAAAATTAGTTTTACTCATAGCCCATCCACTCCTTCAACAACTGCTTGGCACGGTGAAATTGCGCTTTACTCGAACCCACGGCCATACCGGCCATAGTGGCAATCTCTTGGTGTCGGTAGCCTTCAATGGCATGCAGCACAAATACAATCCGTGCTCTCTCAGGCAGTCTTGCAACATAACTTTCGAGATCAACGCTACTGATCGACTCTTCCGCCTCTGCATTCATAGCTACAGAATCTTCAATATTAAACGTCTTCTGCAGCCACCATTTTTGCTTACGTATATAAGAAATTGTGATGTTCGAAGTCACTGTGTGTAACCAAGTTGAAAACTTACTGTCACCTTTAAAATTGCCGATTTTTCGCCACAACTGAATAAACACTTCTTGGGCTGCATCCTCAGCCAACATTTTTTCACCTGTCAGCCGATAACACAGCCCATACACTTGCCCAATGTATTGTTGATACAATCGGTTATAAGCTTGTTTATCTCCGCCCTGTACAGCTTTTATTAAGTCCCACTCACTTTTTGTGGCAAACTTATGCTGCGCAGCGACAACGTTTCCTTGGGTAGTCAATCTAAGGTCTTACTCTTGTTGTGTTAAAAGATTAGTCGCAGAGTAGATCACAAAGGTTTAAAGCACAAAAACAATAATTAAAATTAGTGAGAATAGTCATGAAAATCATTGGTTTATATTCAGGAAAGTTATCTAACATTGGTGAAAAGCTCAGTCCAACTGGGATATACAAACAATCAGTAAAGCAAGTATCTGTGGATGAATTAGGCATCATAGGTGACATTCAGGCTGATAAACGTTTCCATGGCGGCCCAGAAAAAGCGTTACACCAGTATGCATTGGGCAGCTACGAAAAAATCATCAAGCGTTACCCTCTTCTGTATAAAAAAGCCAGATCTGGAATGATAGGCGAAAACCTGTCTGCCATAGATATGAACGAACACAATGTCTATATTGGTGATATCTACAAAGTAGGCAGCGCCATATTACAAGTTAGCTCCCCGCGTATCCCCTGTTGGAAAATTGATGCCAAGTTCAAACAACCTGATTTAAACCGATTCATTAGCCAGCATAGACTCAACGGCTGGTATTACCGTGTTGTGCAGGCCGGAGACATCACACTAAATGACGAATTTATTTTACAAAAAAGACCTAATACAAATGTTACTGTCGATACTATGCTTAAGGTTATTTATGATAAGGCTGATAATCAGGTAGTTGAGATGGCAGCTAATGCCATTGGCCTTGACCCTGAATGGCAAAAACGGCTTCAAAACAAATACCATTTAGTTTAGAAAACGAGGCCGGATATGGAACAAAACTGACTAGAGAAAACCGGTAAAACAATAAACATAAAAAAACACCGCTAAGTTAGCGGTGTTTTTAGATACCCAAAACAAGTAGCCATTACGCTTCTTGAATTATAACCAATTTGATAGTGGCAGTAACGTCTGAGTGAATTTGCAAGTCGATTTCGAATTCGCCAGTTTCACGTAAAGTACCAACTGGTAATTTAACTTCAGATTTAATCACTTCAACACCAGCAGCAGTAATTGCAGCAGCTATGTCGCGTGTACCGACAGAACCAAACAATTTACCTTCATCACCAGCAGGAGAAGTGATAGTCACGTCACCCAACGCAGTAATTTTATCTGCACGAGCCTGTGCTGCAGCATGTTGTTCAGCAATTTTTGCTTCCAACTCAGCACGACGAGCTTCAAATTTTTCAACATTTACTTTAGTAGCGGGAACTGCTTTACCTTGCGGAAACAAGAAGTTACGCGCGTAACCTGATTTTACAGTGACTTTGTCACCCAAGCCGCCTAGGTTAGCGATCTTGTCTAATAGTATGATTTGCATTTTGCTACCTATGATTACTTGTGAGAATCAGTATATGGAAGCAACGCCAAAAAGCGCGCACGCTTGATTGCAGTTGACAACTGACGCTGATATTTCGCGCTAGTTCCAGTGATACGACTAGGTACAATTTTACCACTTTCAGTGATGTAATTTTTCAACATTCGCAGCAACACCTTCAGCAGAAAAACGACAGAACTTACGACGTCTAAAAAAACGAGCCATTATTTATCCCCTTCTTCTACAGGAGCTGGAACTGGAGCGGCTGTTTCTTCAACGGCAACGGCAGCAGCAGGTTTGTCAGCAGACTTTTCATAAGGTTTTTCATCACGCTTTTCACGACGTTCTTCCTTAGCCATAGGAGACTGTTCAGTTACAGCATCTTTGGTACGCATAACAAGGTTACGCAGAACGACATCATTAAAACGGAAAGCGGTTTCTAGCTCTTCAACAGCTTCAGTAGTAGCTTCAGCGTTTAATAAGACATAGTGTGCTTTATGAAGTTTATCGATTGGGTAAGCCAATTGACGACGGCCCCAATCTTCCAAGCGGTGAATAACGCCACCTTCTTGGGTAAGAATTCCAGTATAACGCTCGATCATACCTGGAACTTGTTCACTCTGGTCAGGGTGAACCATAAATACGATTTCATAATGACGCATGTATGTTGCTCCTCACGGTTGTAGCCTCGATAGCACAGTCAAACTATATAGAGACAAGGAACTAAAATTAGTGACTGATTTAAGCGGCGCGGATTGTATATAAACTGGGCTTTTTGTACAAGGTTTATTTGGCTTGCAGATAGTTTTGCGGGTATTTAGGGGGAAGTAGAGTAGTTTGTTCGACAATTTATGCCATTGGGAGATTTAAAAAGCATGCGCTATACGCTTACTCTGTAATAATAGGATTAGTCTGATTAACTGCTTTTAAATCAATATTCATGGCTTTTAACACCTTCATGACAGTAGCAAATTGCGGTTTTGACCCTGCACGGAAAGCTTTGTATAGGCTTTCGCGGCCTAACCCACTGTCCTCGGCAATTTGTGTCATACCTCTCGCTTTAGCCACATAACCAATTGCTCGAATTAATTCGTCAGAGTCGCCATCTTCTAAAACCATAGAAAGATACTCAACAATATCCTCTTCGGAATTTAGCTGTTCTGCCATATCAAACTCAGGCAGATCATCAATTTTAATCATACTGGTCATTATTCACCCTCCAATTGTTTCGCTCTGATTTTGCATGTTTTGATATCGCTATTTTGTGTCGATTTATCTCCGCCACCTAGCATCACAATTAACCTGTCACTATGGAGAACGTAATACATTCTCCATCCAGAACCGAAAACTCTCGCATTTCATAGACACCTTCACCAATAGGAGCCACATCACCTAGCAGGCCACGACTAGCTTTTTCTAACCTTCGCGCCAAACGAATACGTGTCTTGTTATCTTTAAGACCGTTGAGCCATCTGCTGAATTCATCTAGACGTTTAATGATATACATTTGTTTATTGTATTCACTAGGATACAGAATTACAAACAACTGAAGATTTATTACTCATAGAAAATTAAAAGAAATTAAAAGGACACGCACGTTAATTATTGGCAAAGTCATTTGAACCGTTCAATTTGAGCACCCAGACCATTCAGTTTTCGCTCAATATGATCATACCCTCTGTCCAGGTGATAAATGCGATCCACTGTGGTTTCGCCTTCCGCTACTAAACCAGCAATGACCAAACTGGCTGACGCCCGCAAATCTGTGGCCATAACCTGAGCGCCGGTCAGTTTTTCACGACCTATACATACGGCAGTGTTGCCCTCCAGTTCTATGTGGGCGCCCATACGTTGTAATTCTGGTACGTGCATAAAACGGTTTTCGAAGATATTTTCTGTGACTACCCCCGTGCCTTCTGCCACACAATTG
>QIJM01000353.1 GCA_003232445.1 Paraglaciecola arctica | reverse complement strand
TTATCTCCGCCCCTGATGAACACGGAACATGTACTGCCACATATCAGAATGGATCAAGTGCTCGACTTTCTACTGGCGGACAAATTAGTATGAAGCCATCATCTGTATCCCAAGAACAAAAACAGTCTGTGGAAAAGACAGCTAATAAACTCAAAGGTGCGTATGTTTTTAACAACCAAGAAGCTGAGATACAGTCACACCCTATCGTCAAACCTGCGCTTATTATTACCGATGTTGATTCAATTGAGGTAAGCGATGAACCAATAGATGACGGTCGACCATTGCAGTATTCAGAAGAATTAACTATCAAAAAAACCAGAAAAAAATGGTTGCCGTTTTTGTTTGCTGCCGTATTACTGGCCAGTAGTGCCGAGTTAGTATTTTTTATTATTGCCATGGTTGAGCAAATGGATTGGTTAGCAGGTATTTGGCTAGCTATTTTTTCTGCCCTTGGAATTTTGCTTTTACGCCAAATTTTTGTTGAATACACAGGCCTGAAGCAACTCAAGCAGCAGGGCGATATTCGAACCCAATCTGAGCAAATGGCCAACACTAGTGTCATTGGATTGGCCGAGCAACATTGTTTGAAAATAGCCAAAAGCTTTCCAAATGATTATCAGAATTTGGTGGCAAATTGGCGCGACAGTTTTGATTCACAGCACAGTGATAGTGAGGTGTTATGTTTATTTGAACACCAAGTGTTGGCTCCTATTGATAAATTAGCCATAAAACAAGTGAGCAAAAATGCCTCGGCAGCAAGTGTCATGATAGCCGTTAGCCCTTTTGCTTTATTGGATATGTTGATAGTACTGTGGCGAAATATTCGGATGATGAACCAAGTGAGTGAAATATATGGTTTACATTTAGGTTATTGGGGCAGAGTTAAGCTGATCCGTAAAATATTCCACACTATGCTGTATGCAGGTGCCGCCGAAATATTATCTGATGCCGGCAATTACGCATTAAGTGCAGGGATCACTGGTAAGTTATCGACACGCGTCGCACAAGGCATGGGTGCCGGAGTGTTGACCGCCAGAATCGGTTTAAAGGCGATTAATGAAAGCCGTCCTTTGCCTTGGCTATCACAAACTAAACCAGGTTTGTCAGGGATCAGCAAACAATTGTTGGCTGATCTAAACAAGCAATTAAGATAGCGTACTTGCTTAGTTTAGACAGCTTTTATGCTGTGTATACCCGTCATCCTTGAAACTGCCTGTTTGTTGGCTGCACTCATTCGCCCCAATTACTTAACGGACTAAGCTCATGGGGTCTCATTCGTTTGCCGCCGCCATGCAGTTCCAATGATTTTGGGTATAGATTAGAATGCTTGTAAGCTTATATTTACAATTGAGTCACAAGACAAATACACAGCCTAGGCTTTTGATTTGGCTTGGGGCGAGTACAATTTTGTATACGTTAGCTAACAAATTAATCTAATTGCATGTCAAAAAATACTCGTTATAAATCCCATCAACCAGATGAGAGTGGTCTGGTAAATTGGAGTGCACAAGAAAATGAAGTTTGGGCTGGATTGTTACAAAAACAATGGCGCTTGCTCAAAGGGCGAGCTTGTGACGAGTATGTACATGGGCTTGAATTGCTGAATTTATCTTCTGAACGTATTCCACAGTTAGCTGAAATTAATTCCGTATTGATTAAAGCCACGGGATGGCAGGTAAAACCAGTACCCTCGTTGATAAATTTTGACGAGTTCTTCTGTCTATTATCTAACAAACAGTTCCCTGTGGCGACTTTTATACGTTCAAATGAAGAGTTTGATTACCTGCAAGAGCCAGATATTTTCCATGAAATATTTGGTCATTGCCCATTATTAACCAACCCTGCTTTTGCACATTTCACCTATACCTATGGGAAACTTGGCTATGCTGCAAGTAAAGAAGATAGAGCTTATTTAGCTAGGTTGTATTGGTTTACTGTTGAGTTTGGTTTAGTCAACACACCTGATGGTACTCGGATTTATGGCGGAGGAATTTTGTCTTCGCCCGGTGAGACAATTCATGCGGTCGGATCAGATGATTGTGTGCATATGCCAATGCAGCCTTTGGACGCATTAAGAACTCCCTACCGTATCGATATTATGCAGCCTATTTATTATGTGCTGGATTCATTTGATTCTCTATTCGATATTGCAGAAATGGATATTATGACCTTGGTTAGCCAAGCCAAAAAACTGGGTCTATTTGCACCTGGATTTTTACCAAAAGAGAAACAGGTCAGTTGATTGTCTGTTTAATGTAATGTCTTTGTTTATCCTTCCTAAAAACAAGTTTATTAGGCTGTAAAAACTGCCAAGTAATAACACTGTCTTAGCTCCGCCAATTGTAATAATATCTTTACGCCAGCCCAATTTGGGCTGGTTTATCCCCAAAACCATTGTAACTGCATGGCGGTGGAAAGAGAATGAGTGTAGCCAACCAACAGGCAGTTTCAAGGATGAAGGGGATAGTCTTGTATTCAAAACGAGGTTGTAAATGCGCTTAGAAGTAAACTGCCAGGATCGTTTGGGCATTGCTCAAGATGTGTTAGATATATTAGTTGAGCATGAAATCGATCTGCGTGGAATTGAAATTGATGAAGTAGGAAAAATATTCCTTAATTTTCCCAATATAGAATTTGCAGATTTTCAACATTTGATGCCTGAAATACGCAAAATTGAAGGCATAGAAGATGTAAAAACCACACCATTTATGCCCGCCGAACGCGAGCAATATCAACTTAAAGCCTTGTTACAGACTTTGCCCGATCCGGTTTTCTCGGTGGATACCAAAGGCAAAATCATTTTGATTAATGATGCGGTTATATCAAGTCTAGAAACCCCCCAAAATGACATTATTGGTAGTGATATCGCTGAACTTTTTAAAGGGTTTAATGTTATTCACTGGTTGGAAGGTAAAAATCCCCAAGCCCAAGCACAAAGGATCAGGTTTTTAGAACAAGATTATTTGCTTGATATGCTGCCTGTTATGGTGCCCGACACCGATGGTGGTGATATATTGGCGGGGGCAGTATTTATGCTGAAATCTGAGCTTAGGTTAGGCCAACAACTCACCGTTTTTCATAAGGCTAGCGTAGATAGTTTTATCTCTATCCAAGCGGCTAGCAAGGCGATGAAAAATGTAGTGAAAGAGGCCAAAAGAATGGCCGAGTTGGAGGAGCCTATCATGATTTTTGGTGAAACGGGCACAGGCAAAGAGATGCTTGCCAAGGCATGCCATGAGGCAAGTAGACGTAACGAGAGGGCATTTTTAGCATTAAACTGTGCGTCTTCGCCTGATAATGTTGCTGAAACAGAATTGTTTGGTTATGCCCCAGGGGCTTATGGACAAACCGAGAGCAAAGTTGGTTTGTTAGAGCTAGCGCAAGGTGGCACTTTATTTTTGGATGAAGTAGGTGATATGTCTGCGCAGCTTCAGGTAAAACTTTTGCGGGTATTACAAAATGGCAGCTATCGCAGGATTGGCGATGAAAAAGAGTTACAGGTCGACGTTCGATTCATTTGTACGACTCAAAAAGATTTAGGTAAATTGATGCAAGAGGGTCAATTTAGAGAGGATTTGTTCTACCGCTTAAATGTGTTGAGTTTAGTTTTACCTC
>QIJM01000159.1 GCA_003232445.1 Paraglaciecola arctica | reverse complement strand
AATCGGAAAAAAACATGTCACAAAGCTTGGCATCAGACAAATTGTTAGATAGTGTAGATTTCGAAGTAACGCCACTAGATATAGTGGCTCAGCGCAGCGGCATAGAAGTAGCAGATGTAATGTCACAATTATTAGAATATGAATTGCGCGGTTTAGTGAGCGCTGTTCCCGGCGGTTACATTAAATTGGGGGAAAAATAACATGTTCGATATCCTCATGTATTTATTTGAAAACTTTATCCATAGCGAAACAGAAATACGAGTCGATCAAGACGAGTTGACAGATGAGCTGATAAGAGCCGGTTTTCATCACGACGAAATATATAAAGCGCTATCTTGGTTAGAAAAACTTGCTGCACTGCAAGAGACTGATATCAAGCCCTATTTAGTTAAAGGGCCTACTTCTTTTGTGACTCGCGTGTACACACAAGATGAAGAAATGCGCTTGGATGTTGAGTGTCGCGGTTTTCTAATGTTCCTCGAGCAAATCAATGTGCTGGATTCATCTACTCGGGAAATAGTGATTGATCGAGTGATGGAGATTGACTCCAAAGAGTTTTGTTTAGAGGACATGAAATGGGTAGTGTTGATGGTGCTGTTTAATGTACCAGGAAAAGAAAATGCTTATGCGCAGATGGAGGACTTGTTGTTTGAAGAGCCGGAAGGGCCACTTCACTGATTGTTTCTTATTTATGAATAGCAAGAGTGGTTTATTAAATGTCTAAGATTGATCACTCTCTGTTTTCAGGCAGCGGATCTGAGCAAGCCTTTGGAGCTTGTCCAAAATGCGATGCCAAATTAAACGTCAGACGAGGTAAGTCTGGTGCTTTCATTGGTTGTAGTCATTATCCAGAATGTGATTTTTCAAAACCCTTACACGAATACGAAAATGCCGAGATCAAAACCATTGATGGTTCTGCCTGTCCGTTATGTCAATCTCTGTTAGTCATTAAAAAGGGTCGCTTTAGGCTATTTATTGGTTGTAGCGGTTTTCCTGAATGTGATTATATTGAGTCGAATAACAACAGTGAAGATACACAATTAACCTGCCCCTCGTGTAAAAAAGGGCATATCACTAAACGTGCAAATAAGTTTGGTAAGTCATTTTATGCATGTAATAATTACCCTAAATGTAAATACTTATTGAACTTGCCCAGAATGCCATTGGCCGATTATGCAAGAGAAGAAAGGAAACACTGAAGTAGAATTGTTATGCCCACAAAAACAATGTCAATGTAAAATTCCTAAACCTTAATAACACGTACTTCTCCCAATGTATGGGTAGATTTGTTTAACCACCTTTAATAGATATAAATCATGACCTCTTCTAACAAGAAACCTAAATCACACCTGCTTATTACCTCCGCAAAGTTTTTATTGATCTTGTTGGTGACTGTGTATCTGTTAATTTGGATATTGTCGCCTTTTGCCGTGCGCCACTTTGGCCAAACCCCTTTGCAAGAAATTGGTGTGTCGCTGAGTGAAGATAGCTCAGTCAGGTATAACCCTTTTACCAGCACCCTAACGATTAGAGAGTTGCAGTTGTTCGACCAGGACAAAAATCAAACATTGTCAGTCGAATACGCTGAAGTAAGCGTTCATCTGCACCGTCTGTTGTTCAAACAATTGTATGTGTCTGAATTTTTGTTAGAAGGCACTGAAATTAAAATCGTGAAGGATCAACAAAGTATAGTTGTGGCAGGTGTTGATGTTTCTGCGAGTCCAGAGGTCGAGCAAAATGTGCCTGCGGTTGAGCAGGAAAGCGGCGGTTCTTTATTGGATTTTTCTTTGGTTATTCCTGAACTAAAGTTAAAACAGGTATTGTTCAATTTGCAGATCGATGGCAGCCCGCAAACCTTACTGTTAAATGAATTGGTGATAGCTAACACCTCACTCAGTCAATTAGAACAACAGGTCTCGTTGTCCATTCAGGCACAAGTAAATGAAGCCCCATTGATGCTTAACTCTGAAGTCGCTTTGCAAGCTGGCGTGGGAACTGTCGATAGTTCATTTTCGTTAGAGCAATTAGACCTACAGACATTAAGCCCAATATTGGTTGATTTAGGTATCAGCGTATCGGGGGAGTTTTCCGCTAAAGGTAGTTCTAAGGTAAACGTGACAAATGAAAGCTTTGGAGTAAACAGTGAACAAATTGTTCTGTCTTTAACTGGTCTTAATCTTAACTATGACCCTTGGGTTGTAGAAGGTGCGAGTGATGTCGTAACTATCGATAATTTGAAAATCACTGCTTTACCAAGTGGGGTTATTCAACAACTTACTATGACGGTCGAAACTCAGTTAAGCCAAGGTAATGTTGGACTGCAGACCAGCGACAATAGTGTGGTGAATTGGGGGGAGATTAGTCTAACTACTGATCTGCAGCTGGTGGATATGCAACCTAGTATTGTTATTGAGCAGATAAACATTAGTTCGCTTAATTTATCTGAAGATCGTTCATTAACCGAGCCAGCACCGATTCTTAGCATAGGTCAATTATCTGTCTCTGATGTGCAATTTGGCGATAATCACCTGAGTGTAGACACAATATCTATTGCCGGATTAAAAACAGATATTAGAGTTAACCAAGATAAAATTATCGTGAGCATGGTCGATACATCAGCATTAACCCCAGAGCCTCAAAATAAATCTGCAGCTACTGAAAGTGTCACCGAACCATCCACTTCTTCAGTCCCAACTGAGCAAGCCGAATCTGCCCCAGAAGAAACACAAACGTTAACTATTGCGCTAGGAAAGTTGATGCTGGCCGATGCAGCTTACTTACACATTAATGACCAAAGTGTATCACCATTTTTTGAGCAAAAAATCACTATTGAGGCGCTGCAAACTGGGCCTTTTGATAGTACAAATAGCACATTAAAGAGCCCGTTTGAGTTGACAGCTAAAGACGATGATTATCTTAAAATCGTTGCTAAAGGGCACATAATGCCCTTTTCTGACAAACTTAACGCCTTACTTACCGCCAACATTAGTGAATTAGATTTACCTTCTGTGTCACCTTATGTGAAAGATGGGCTGGGCTTTGAAATGAAAAGTGGCCAGCTAGATATTGATGTTGAAGTTGTTATACAAGATGATGAAATTGACGGTGAAACTAAGTTGTTCTTGCGTGGTGTGGATATGTCCAGTGCTGATGAGGTGGAGCAGGGCACTATTAAAGAAGGTAAGGCCATGCCTCTGAATATAGCCTTAGGGTTACTGAAGGATGATCAGGGCAATATTGATTTGGGTGTTCCCTTACGAGGTAATGTTGCTGAACCTTCTTTTGGAGTTGAGAATTTCTTAGGCTTAGTGTTGAAAAAAGCGGCAATGTCTCAGGCCAAAAGTTACTTGATGACCACTTTTGTGCCTTATGCGTCGGTGGTCTCTGTAGCTATATCGGGTGCTGAATATTTGCTTAAAGTTAAATTTGAACCCCTAGTTTTTCAAACGGGTGAGGTTGTCCTAACTGAAAAAAATCAGCAATATTTGGCTGAACTCGTGTTGTTGATGAATGATAAACCGGAGTTACAGTTAAAAACCTGCGCGATTGGTACTTATGCTGATTTGGCTGTACCTGCTTCAACCACTTTGAATGCCGATCAACAAGCAAGACTTAAAGCCATGGGCAGTGAACGTCAGGGTAATTTGAAACGTTATTTGATTGAGCAAGAAATCGCTTCTTCTCGCATTTTATATTGTGCGCCCGAATTGGATACGGCAGAAGATGCGCAAGCTAGAATTGAATTAAAAACTGACTGATTTAGGGTTACATGAAACTGCTATCAACAATTAAAGACGCAGAGCTGATTATCCAAACCTTGCAGCAAGGGGAGGTGATTGCCTACCCAACTGAAGCTGTGTTTGGACTTGGATGTGATCCAGACAATGAAGGTGCTGTGCACAAGCTATTGGCTTTGAAAAAACGGCCTGTTAATAAAGGTTTGATCCTAGTAGCTAAAACCTATTCGCAATTATTACCCTACGTTGATGATGCAAAAATCCCTATGTATATGCGCACTGAAATATTTTCTAGCTGGCCGGGGCCAGTGACGTGGTTATTACCCGCCGCTAAACAATCTCCCAATTGGGTGACTGGTGATAGTGATCTAATTGCAGTGCGGGTAAGCCAACACCTTGTTGTAAGTCAATTATGCGAGTTATTTGGCAAGCCTTTGATATCCACCAGTGCTAATGTGTCTGGGGTAAAACCAGCCATAAATGCTGAACAACTATATCAACAATTCGATAAGACCTTAATGCTGGTCGACGGCGCGTTAGGTGGGGCAAATAAACCCAGCCAAATCCGTCATGGAATTTCTGGTCAAACCATAAGAGACAATTAGTTAGATGACAGCCGATTTAGTGCCAGATATAGAAAAAGTTAAACAGTATTTACTCAAGCTACAAGACAATATTTGCCAAACCCTAGAACTGGTGGACGGCAAAGGCAGTTTTGTCGAAGACAATTGGCAGCGCGAGCTTGGTGGAGGCGGTCGTACTCGTGTGTTAACAGGCGGTAAATTTATTGAACAAGGTGGAGTTAACTTCTCCCATGTCTTTGGAGGAAAATTACCAGCCTCTGCCACCGCTGCCCGGCCTGAATTGGTGGGCAGGAGCTTTCAAGCAGTAGGGGTGTCTTTGGTTATCCATCCTCACAACCCTTTTGTGCCAACGACTCATGCTAATGTGCGCTTTTTTATCGCCGAAAAATCGGGTGAAGAACCTGTTTGGTGGTTTGGAGGTGGATTTGATCTCACGCCTTTTTACCCATTTC
>QIJM01000658.1 GCA_003232445.1 Paraglaciecola arctica | reverse complement strand
CACTAATTTTATCTATTTTATTAAGGTTTTGATTTTTGCAATGTTGAAAAATCAGCAAAAATGTATGTTTTATAAGCATAATGGTTACTAAGAAGTCAAAATTTATATGTTTTAGGTTGCCCAATGCCTGACAACATATCTTGCTGATTGTAAAAACAAACAATTGATTGATGGTAACTACTTCGAGTGCAGTTCCTTTACTACGACGAAAAATAAAAAGAGAACGCTACCCTTTTATGTGTCCTGAATACGTTAGAGTGGCCGTGGAGCAGTTATCGAGCAACGATTAGCCGTGTCACGACACCACCGTGGCTTCATGTAGACTGGATTTTATCGACGACGAAAAGCAATATCGAGTTATAAAAAGTTTGTTGCTGAGGGTGTAAAGCAACCACCACCGTGGGGGCACCTGAAGAACCAGGTATTTTTGTACAAATCAATGGGGTCAAATCAATGGGGTCAGACTCGATTGATTATTATGTGATGAAATGAGAGTGACAACCAATGAGTTCTAGGTGTTTGGGCAGTGACTATTTTGAAAGTCAAATTGAGTCAAAACTAAATCGCCCAACCCCGACAGGAAGAAGATGTGGCGACAGAAGGTCAGGGTGTAAGCATGATTAACACGAATCAATCGAGTCTGACCCCATTGATTTTGATGATTGCCCCAAGTGCAGGGTGCGTTTTAGCACCCTGCTACTCCATCAGCGTACAGAGCATTTAACATCATTCACCGTGCCAGTTGCGCCGTAAATGGCACATGGAATACACCCACCTAGCTTTATTATTGCGAAGGGTGCGGAGGAGGCAGGTCAATAACATAATTGTCGCCGCCTATTTTAAGCACATAGTAATGCGAGCCGTATACCTCTATGGCAGTAATGGTATTGACATTGGCGATGGCTTTTACATCTTTGATAGGAAAAGTAACTCGACTGGGTGGTATTATTTTCCCGTTTGCTCCCAGTACTATGGGATTACCCTGCATGTCGAATGTGATACTGAAGGGAGCGGTCATCTGCAATGCAGGAAGCCATGTCGATGTTGACACTGATTTTTGAGCCTTTTTAAAGGTTCCATCACCGTTGCCAAGAAACGTCGTAAGCTGCCCATTTTCTGAAACAACAACATCCGGAATGCTGTCAAAATTTACATCTTTTACAGTAACAGCTTCCTTCGCAATCACTATAGATGCAAAAAAAGTTGCGCTCAGTATTATTGCAGCACCAAAAATTTGTTTTTTTGTCCTGAAGTCCATTAGAACTTTACCCTCCTAGATTTTACGTTAAAACAAAATATGGAATCAGGCATAGTGATCTGATTCCGCTGTTGGATGCATAGGGTGCACTTTAGCTGAAGTACGGTATATCCTGATGTAGGGTGCCATTCTACGCACCATACCATTCCATCAATATACGAAATCACTTAACATCATCCATGTGCTACCCGTTGCGCTGTATAAGGATGTATGAAATGCATCCTGTCTAGCTGTAAATGGTGTATGAAATACCGCCTATTTGGTTGGGTTACAGCCAGCTGGCCACCAATTAAGAACGTTATTTCCAGGCCAACTAAACCAACAATCTGAGCCTTTAAGGTGTAGAACGTTAATGTTTATCAATTCACGCACTTGCATGGCGGGTAATGTGCCGCATACTCGTGCGCTGTCGGGTGCTTTCTTGCAGTTATCGCCATATTTTTTCTCCAACGCTGGGGTACAAAGCCGACATTCTGACAGTCGGTCGCCGTTGGTGTCTCTTAGCTCCAGGCTCCCATCTGATCTGATGGCAACTATTGCCTGTGTGTCGGAGGGAAGACCGGGTGGTATTGCTATAAGCGGGGCGGGTTTAGTTTGTTGATAGGCGCAACCTTGAGCTAAAGTCACCGTAAGCAAAATCAACACAAGCCACAAATATTTCGGTTTAAAAGATGTTTTCATTATCGTTTTTCTCCATACTGAGTTATTGGTTTTTTGATAGATCAGACACAACCCGCGCTCCAATGAGCGAGGATAATAGTATTTTTCTAATCCGAGCGGCCTGATCAAGTTCAGCCCGAACCAGTTCTACTTGGTTTTGCTTAAAATACTAGTGAAAACTTCACGAATACTGTTCGTTCCGGCTGAAATAAAGATGCACGCGGTTCGTTAATCCTGAAGTTATTATCCTGATAACTGAAATTCTGCTCAAAAAGGTTTTTGATTGATAGGCTCACACTCCCATGTCGTTTTGACAGCAGATATCCGGCTGATAAGTCAGCAACCCAAAACTGTTCAGTAACTGATGATGTCTCTGGAATACCGACTTCCTGATTCACATTGGTTATTCCAAGTTTGGTAAATAGTTGATTGGAATGATAGTAGTGCATAGCGAGAAGTAACCGTTGTGTGCGCAAACGATCCAGGCCTTCAATCGTTTGATCCGCCCTGAATTCATCATATTGGTATTCGGCACGTAATACCCACTCAGAACTTGCTGTCCAATAGAGGTATGCTCGATGTAAGGATTCATTCTGCTTGAGTTTGCTTCCACCCGTGGGTATTTTTATATCCCTTTCGGTCAGCTCTATTCCTGTATACAGGTTATTGCGAAACTTATAGTCCAGACCAATCCCGGTACGTGTTGATTCCGTTGCCCTAAAATCATCAAAAAACTGATTGAAGCCGGAAATTTGAGTGGGTTCAATTGTTTGTGCTCCGAACAGAGATCGACGTAGAGTTTCAAATTTCGCTAACCGTAAGGTAGCCTGCGGGGTTATATTCCAAACTAGGCCGACTTTAGGGTTCCATTTATTACGTTGCACAGCATTACTGTCAAAGTCATCGTAGCTTATACCCACAGTCAATTTCAACTCGGGGGCAGTTGTCCATGTGGAGTAGATATAGGCATTATTATGTTTAATTTCGTCATTCGAAGTAACAGTAGCACTAAACGGAAACGGCAATGAGATCCCTCCTGAGCTGGATGCAATCGTAGTATCTGATTCTCTGTCTTGAGAGAAATTTCCTGCACCAGTAATAACGTCGAATCGATTTAATTTTAACAAGTATTGGGTTTCTATTGTGAGTCCATCGCTGTTAATGACATCATTCACAGTTGACAGGATCGGGGCTACGAATGCTCCGAATGGGGGGGTCGTACGCTTAATACTGTTAGCATCCTTCTCATCCTCATAGATGACAGACATCAACACATTTGATGCCATCGTAGGTTTAAATCTGGCGCCGAGCCTGAAAGTGTCTGTGTTAATTTTTCTCCGATCATCTGGCGTAAAACTGTCGTCAAAGCGCGATTGCAGGTCACCAAATTCAATCTCTCTGGATCGGGCTTCTAATTGAATGCTGGCATTGGGCGTAAAATCCAGTTGCAAAAACCCGTTATAGAGACTTTGTTCCTGGTCGTTATTTTCCCGGATGCCATCGCTTTCATAATGAAACTGGCTGACACTGTAGGATACTTGGTCTTGTATGCCGGACAATATTATGTCATTGCCCCAAGTGTTGTTGCTACTCCCAATGGCATTGGTCTGAAAGCGTAATTGATTACGTATAAACAGGGGGTTAAATTCATTGAATGAGGAGTCCGATGGACCTGCGCCTTCAACGATTCCCAGGCTACTTTCTCTAAGCTGTGGCTGTAACGGACTGGCATTGACAGGTTGTAACAACTGGGCTTGTAATAATTCACTTACGCGAGCAATCTCATGCCTTGGTAGCGATGAGTACGAATCTGCTAGCAAGCGATGTGCAGCATAATTTGTCGGATCACTATCGAGTGATTTCCAGCCTTCCACTAGTGCCAGCTGCTGGAAACCCAGGTCACTGTATATACGCGCCTGACTGGCACTCTTTGCTGCTTGGTCTTCATCCAGCAACAATCGTGAGCGATACACTGCCCGGTTGTCATTTAACTCTGTGGATTTTTCCAGATCCCGCAATGCTTCTATAGGTCGGTTTTCGGTTTGTTTCCGAA
>QIJM01000479.1 GCA_003232445.1 Paraglaciecola arctica | reverse complement strand
ATGAGGAATCTTTAGTCGTTAAACAGGGGATAGTTGAACCTAGTCTGGTTAATGCTGAACTCAGCGTTCCAGTTCAGTTTGAAAGAACAGGGTATTTTTGCAAAGATAAAGATAGCCAAGGTGACAAATTAGTTTTTAATCGTGCGGTAGGGCTAAGAGATACTTGGGCGAAAATGGATCAAGGTTAGAGTACGAATTATACCCCAAATCATTGAAATTGCATGGCAGCGGCAATGAAATGAGACTCCATGAGCTTAGACCGCTAAGTGATTGGGGTGAACGAGTGTTGCCAACAAACAGGCAGGTTCAAGGATGGATTGGTATATGTCATCAGAGCTTGCCCAGCCATTCGTAATCAATGATTTTGAGGATTGTTATTCTTATTTTCAAGAGCAAAACTGCTCGTTTAACGCATTGTTTGGACTGATATTTTGGCAAGCGTTGTTTAATCATCATACCAATTGAATAGCGACCAATAATCGTAAATAATGACAAATTATATCCTGCTTGAGTGACTCGATTACGGTATTATGTAACCAAATTTTTAGACGTTTTATCATTCGTATGCAAAATTTTTTCCTCATATTGACAGGTATGGCTTTCGGCGCAATTTTGCTAGTTGTGTGTAAGCTCATGCTTGAGTATCGACATGTGTTAACCGCCAAAATTTTAAGCCTGTTGTTGCTAAGTGCTGCTTGTTACATGGTGCAGCCTTTTGTGCATGACATGTTTTACCTTCAACTTTTTCTGGGTGTATGCGCAATGGCAAGTCCTGCGTTATTCTGGATGTTTGCCTCGACGTTATTTCAAATGGGTGAAAACAACCAGAAATTGCATTTTGGGCATTATATAGGTTTGGCTGTCTGTATCGCTTTAGGTATTTTTCAACACCTGCATTCTCCGGCAGGTTTAGATGGTTCAATCATCCATATTATTTCACTTGTTGCGACCAGTGCTCTCACCATTTTGGGGTTGTTTGATATATTCCGTAATTGGCAATCTGATTTAGTTGAGTGTCGCCGCTTTTTACGGTTAGGGTTGTCAGTTACCTCAGGGGCATTTTTGTTGTTTGTTGCGGTGAACGAATTCATATATGGGCTCAGTGAATTCCCCGCATTTTTGAATTATCTTAATATTAGTGTTATCAGTATTTTTGCCATGGCATTTGGCTATATTATTTTAGTTTCAGACTCAAACATACTAATAGAGTCGATAGATGAGTTAACTCTCCAATTAGTTAAAGACGAAATAACTAAGCCCTCATTGGCAGACATTCAGTGGTTAGATAAGTTAACTTACGCTATGGAAGAGGAGTTTTATTATCGACAGGTTGATTTAACCATTAAGAGCCTCTCAGAGTATTTAATTGTTCCAGAACACCAACTTAGACGACTGATTAATCAGCATCTAGGTTATCGGAATTTTAATGATTACTTAAACCGTTATAGAGTTAGAGATGCCGCCCAGCGTTTATCGGATCCAAAATTGATCAGAACGCCCATTTTAACCATCGCTATAGAGTCCGGTTACGCATCTTTGACTACCTTTAACAAAGCATTTAAAACGCTCAAAACAATGACGCCAAGCGAGTTTCGTAGAATAAGTGGCCTAGCTGACTCATCAGAACTGACCGATTTCTAGTTTTCTATCACCGATTTCGAAAAACCATACAGGATTTCGCAATCGGTGAGATTATTTGTTGATTTTCCATTTGAATGAGTATGTCAACCCAATCAATTAGGAAAAAACGATGATTAAATTTCTAAAGCCATTAGTAATAGCGTGTGTATTAAATGTAATCGGCTCTTCAGCCGTTTTAGCCCAAACAGAATTAACTAAGGATGAAGTGAAAGCCCAAGCTATAGAGGCTTGTCAAACCGAGGCCAAAAAACGTTACGGGGAAGATTCTATTAAATTTATTGGTAATAAGGCTAAATGGATGAACGGCATGGGTGGGGCGTTGGTAAAAATGAAAGTTAAACCTCAATCCAAGCGTGTCACTAAGTACTCGTGTGTCTTGCAAAAGGACAAGTTAGTAAAATTTTATAAAGCGTAATGAGATACCCAAGCACACAAGGTGTCATCTGGATGGATATATAAAGGTGAAGGCGAAACCCACCGAATAATACAAACATTACAGAACAAATACGCGACATGACCCATGTAGTCGATAAGGTATCGCTCACCAATTACCTGATATGAAAGATGTAGAAAGCTGGAACTAAATTAGCAGCATACCCAGCTAGTTTTGCATAAGTCACATCTTGTGCAATTAATAGCGGTAAAATGGCTGGGAGCTTTATTTTGTATGTCAAAAATTGGCAGGTAATGGAATAAGTCCCATCGCTACTAAAGAGATAATAGGGTCGCTCAAGCCAGTGGCAAACAAATGGCACCTCCTCAAATAAACCACTGATGATATATTGAACTGAGGAGCTATTGTTATCGGGGTGTTAATCCACTGCTTTTAGTTCGGTTATCTCTTGATGAAGTTGATACTTTTTATCTGTGACTATCGCTTCCAGTACCTCTAACCTGCCTTTAACTGCGGCCAATTCGTTTTGCATATTTTGCTTTTCCGAGTTATTTAGGTTGGCATTAGCTTTTGCCATTTCCTTTTTATGAGACGTCCAAGTCCCAACCATGACTATAGGTAATACAAATGCAAATAAGATGATTAATACAAACACCATACCGTCTTCCATTTTGCTCTCCTCAATTGTTAAAGTAAATTTATCTGAGTGATCAAAGCATAGTTCAGACCAGTTTTATTATTCTATAATAAACAATTAGTTATATGTTTTTTTAAATAATACTGGTGGGATATGTTAGTGGTTCTAGCCTATTTTTAGTCAAAATAACAAACACGAACGCATGAAAATATTTTTCAGAGGATACGACAAGCTAGCAAATAGTATCCTCTGAGACGCATGAATTATATTTTCGTGACTTTAAACTGTTCGGGTGGCCAACGCTGGAGGTATATTTGCCGCTTTTCTGGCGGGGCCAAATACTGCGGCTTGGCCAACTAACCATAATACCAACATGCCAACAGGGATATAGAACCAGTCGATCCTGTCTAGGCCGAAGGTATTCACTAGTATGATATTTAAACCTATGGTTAATACCGCTCCCAATATCACGCCTATGCTACTGATCAAAAAGTTCTCGATCATAAAGTAGCGCACAATAGCCGACTGACTTGCGCCTAGTGCGCGTCTTGTACCGATTTGTTTTTTACGTTGATTGACACTGAAACTTGCTAATCCAACAATCCCTAAGGCAGTCACTATGGTTAAAATGATCATCACAATGGTAAGGATTTTAATCATGGCAGTATGTCCACGATAACTACGTTCACGAGTTTCTTCGATACTGCGCATCTCTTGGATTAAACGGCCTTTGTTACTGTTGGCCAGCAGTTCTTCTACTTGTCTCATTACTGTGTCTCTTTGACCAGGTTCAGTGCGAATAAAATACCGGCTGGCTTTAAAGTCCATTCTTTCTGGTGATAACATCACATTTTCTAAATTGTTCCAGCCGATCCAAGGTGCTTCAAGGTGCTTGTAATTTATCAATAATTCCGACCACGATCATCGGATTTGTATCATTAATATAGACAGTTTTACCTACCACCGATTGATATGAGGTATCTGGAAACAAATTCTCAGCCATAGCTTTGGTCAATATGGTTTTGTCTGGCCAACCGACTTGCCCCACTACACGCAAACCAATGTCTGTGGGAGCAAAATTTTCACCTGCGATAATTTCAACATCTAAGGCATTGATCCCATGCTCATCCACCATGTAAACAGCTGTACTTACAGCATCATATTCAACGCCAGATTGGGTTTTTAAACCCATAGACCAACCGCTGCCACTATTAGGCACCGCATTGATTTGAATAGCGTCAACTATGCTGGGCAGGGCGCGCAAGGTAGTCATATCTTCTTCAACCGTAACAGGCACATTAAAAT
>QIJM01000186.1 GCA_003232445.1 Paraglaciecola arctica | reverse complement strand
TACAAATACAGCGACATTATTTCTTCTGGTGTTTTCAATTTATCAGTATTTTCAGCTGGAAATGCTTTTGCTCGCATAGCCGTTTTTGTCGCACCTGGGTTGATACAATTAAATCGAATACTACTGTTGTCATACTCATCAGCCAGTATTTGCATCATGCCTTGCGTGGCAAATTTAGAAATAGAGTAGGGTCCCCAGTATGCTCTTCCCTTTAATCCAACACTTGAGGTCGTGAATATAACCGAAGAATGAGCAGCCTTTTTCAAAGCAGGCAATAACGCTTGGGTCATTAAAAACTGACTGGTTACATTAACCTGAAATACATTTTGCCAATCTTGCTCATTGATTTGTGCAAAGGGGCCTAAATGTCCCAACACACTGGCGTTATGTAACAAACCGTCTAAACAACCAAATTGGTCATTAATAGTACTTGCCATATCTCGATAATGTTTTGCAGTTGCACCCTTTAAATCCAAAGGCACTATGGCTGGCTCATTTCCCCCATTGTTGATTATTTCATCATAAACAGTTTCTAATTTTGTTACTGTTTTACCAAGCAGAATGACAGTTGCGCCAAATTTTGCATAGTGCAGAGCCGCTTGTTTGCCAATACCGTCTCCGGCACCTGTGACTAGGATCGTTTTTTTATCTAAATAATATTTTGGGGGTGTATAAGTATGCATAATAAACATCTAATAAAATCAATAACGAAATGGTATCACTGAAGTGCAGGTCTAAGAAAGTCATAGGCCTGCAGTAAAATATTATTTTTAAAGTGATTTTTAGTCTAGGCTGTTGCAAACAGCAAAAGGAAATAGTATGCACACGTGATAACTGGTCACACCATTGAAATAAATAATATACATATCTATTACAAATGTTTACGAATGATTTAAATTGCAATGACTTAAAATATATAAATTAAAGACGAATAGAGGCAGAATAATGAAAAAAATACTACTTAGTGCCGGCATGATCACGCTGCTTGGGTTATCAGCATGCGGCGGTGATTCACCCAGAGATGTGACAGTAATAGGAGAACCTGAAGAGGTTGTGCCTGAACAGCCGTTTGTCCGAGTTGTGTTTAATCCGGCAACTGCTGATTTAAATATTCCTAACGATTTTTTGATGATCCCAAGCGGAAACTTTTTTGATTTCACCTTAAATACCGAAGGTGATGAAGAATTCGATTCCGCTAATCCGCTGCATACACTTAGTGCACTGGATGGATGGTCTGCGCATATGCCGTTTTCTATTCGAGTATCGTTAACAGGCGACTTAGATATTGATGCCACCACTGTGTCTGGCTCATCTATTAGGATTTTTGAAGCGACTCAAGCGTTAGAAGGTACATCGGAAGCTTGCCAAGTATTAGCTGCGGCTCTTGGTGCGCCTGGTGTGCCATGTGAATTAGGTGAAGAGCTAACCTATGGTGTCGATTTTGTTGCCTCTTATACTGCAGGCACAGGCGCTATTAGCGTAGTCCCTCTTAAGCCAATGAAATCTTCTCAGGGTCATATGTTGGTTGTTACTGAAGAATTAAAATCGACCGACGGCCGGGCAGTTAAGGGCTCTATTACTTGGGAGCTTGTTCGCCAAGATATTACCACCAATGCATTAGACTCTGATGATCTGCTGCAATTGCAAGGTTTAGTTAATTCATTAGTGAATGTATTAGAGCCTGCTGGACTAGCTACAGCTGATGTCTCATACGCCGCTTATTTTTCTACGCAATCTACTGAAGACTCGCTAAATACAGTGAAACAGTTAAACATTGCACCTTATGCGCAAGCGTTGCAACAGACCTTAGCCTCCGGTGCGGACTTAGCCACAGCCAATGCTTTTGCATCGCAGTTTTTGCCGACTATTACCACTGAATTAACGGCAGGATTGGATAACGTATTTGAAAATTTGTCCTCTTTTTTGCTGTCTCCTGAACAGTTAGCAGGATTATCAGCGGTTGGCCTAGACACTTGCGATGGGCTGATTGCCGCAGCATCCAACCCAGCGTCTCCGTTAAATGGATCAGCAACTGAAAATTTGGCATTGATAGGGCCATTTTGTACTTCAACGATAGTCGCAGGTGAGGTTAAGCTGCCTTACTACTCTAGTACTACTAATCCTGCCAACGATTGGTGGAGAGGTGCATGTACTAGTGGTGCAACCCTACAAGCTCTTGGCGCTGAAATAGTCACTGGGTTAATTCAAGCTGGTCAAGTTGGCGCTAATAACGCGCGGTGTCAGTTAACATCAGATGGGGCGTTATTTGACTTGGATTTAACTAGTTTGGGTATGACAGACCCAAGAAACATCACTAAGTTTAATTCAATCCCTGTTTTACAAGGTCGTCAAACAAACGATGAAAGCACCTTATATAATGAAGTCGGTACTGAAGTTGTCAGAATAATTTTCACTGTGCCTGACGAGTCGAACATCGCAATTATATCTGCTGCAACCGAAGGGGCGGTGCCAATACAAACTAAACCAGCTGAAGGATGGCCAGTAGTTGTGTTTCAACATGGTATAACTCAATCCAAAAGTAATGTCTTACTTGTAGCATCATCTTTGGCTATGGCTGGTTACGCTTCTGCGGCCATTGATCACCCACTACATGGTGACCGCATCATTACGATTGGTGAGGAAAGTTATGACAGTGGCGACTACTTCCCCCCGTTAAGTCTATTAACTTCACGAGATAACACCCGTCAAAGCATCGCTGATATTATGGCCTTTAGATTAGCGCTTAACGCTATCAATGATTCGACAGGTTTAGTTGACTTAAATACCTCAGAAGTGCATTTTATGGGGCAGAGCTTGGGTGCCATTTATGGGGCAGGGGCAGTAGCCTTAGCAAACAAAAGTTTGGGAGGGGATTTAGCCTCTTTTGATAGTATGTATGCTTTTCAAACGGCTGTTATCAATGTGCCTACTGGTGGTTTAGCTGCGGGTTTGCTTGATGCACCTAGCTCTGGCTCGAATCTTAAAGGCTCACTATTGTCTGTGTTCTCGACTGAGTTTGTTGAGTTTCTAACGAACTTTGCGGTGCAGAACGGACTGACTGTATCAGCGGCCTTAGGTGCTGCTTATACGGCTTTTGAACAATTGTTAAGTGCCGAGCAGCTTGCTGAAATTAATGGTGCTTTCTCAGAGTTTCGTTTCGTCTCGCAAACGGTTACCGATACTTCTGATCCTATTAGTTATGCCACTGAGTTAGCAAGTTCGACTCCAACATTGATACAGTTGGTGGTAGGTGGAGGAATCAATGATGATGGTAGCACCGCGTTGACTGATCAAACTAATCCAGTTGTAACCACTTTACCTTTGGTCGGTGGACAGGCATTGGCAGATATCATGGGCTTACCTAAAGTCTCAATATCTGCTCAAGGAAGTGGCGTTGTCAGGTTTATTTCAGGAGCACACTCGTCGCTGCTAAACCCTGAAATTAGTGCTGCAACCACCGCAGAGATGCAAAACCAGGCAGTATCATTTTTTGTCACCGGTGGCGCAAATATAGTTGTTTCGGATGCGTCAGTAGTCGAAAACTAAATTAATACCAATCCATCCTAACAATTAGCCACTCAGCGAGATTTAAAGGCACCTAATCAAGGCGCTTGAATGAAAGAATAGTTGACCTATTT
>QIJM01000006.1 GCA_003232445.1 Paraglaciecola arctica | reverse complement strand
CTATTCCAATAAGATATTTTAGCAATCATTTATCCATGATGAATTATGCTGAATATCGGCAACAGTCTTTTCCGATTGGATCGGGTGTGACCGAAGCAGCCTGTAAGTCGTTAATCCAGCAACGCTTTTGTCGCTCGGGGATGCGGTGGAAAGATAAAGGGATTAAAACGGTGTTGAGTTTACAATCATTGGTACTGACAACGGATCGATGGAAACAGTTCTGGGAAAAAATTGATCGATATGGTATTGGAGTGTTAGCCTAACCCACATCATTTAAAAGCAGCACCCATAAACAGTTTCTGCATAGCATCGACAGCTTGAACGAACTGCCAGTTTTTTAGCTGAGTATTTCTGCCTTCAATTTCCAAGAACTGGGGGCTGGTTCAAGCACAGGGATGAGCAATTTCCGACCAGAATAAGTCTGAGTATACTGCACTGCCCGTTTTACATACCAACGACAGAGAAAAAGAGGGGGATCAGATGAATGAAGAACAGCTATTGAGATGCATCCAAACCATTGGTATGGGTTGTTTTATCAAGTATTACGAGGCGTTTCGTGACGATTCAATTTCTGACGAAGATCTTATCGATGCGCTTATGAAAATTGAAAAATACGAAGAAAGTGGAGCCAAAGCGCGAGTCTCTCAGTCACATAGGATAAGCAGGGAGAATATGAATAAAGAAGCATTAAAAATAGTATCCGCTAGTTCTAGAACGGAATCCTGGATTGTATCTAAGGCAAACAGTTTACTAGATGAACTCACATAACTTGTCGCTCAAATCGACACCCACAACGCATCGCGGGTGCGATTTAGCTGGTCGTTATGCCTCAAAACAAGCACTACCAATATAGGAAAGATTATTGAACACACTTGAACAAGTAGATTTGCTAAGAATAAGAGCAAGTTCTGATCTTAACCCTAAAACTAAATCTTCGCTAGGGCAGTTCTTTACTGCGAGTCCAATTTGCCTCTATATGGTTTCATTGTTCAACAAAATCGACAATGACGTAAAACTATTAGATCCAGGATGTGGCCCTGGATCACTTACGGCCTCATTTGTTGATGAGGCTCTGAAGAGGAAATCTGTACATACGATAAGTGTTGACGCTTTTGATATAGAGGAAAAAATCACACCATATATTAATGAAACATTAGAGATATGTGTAGATAAATCAGCAAAAGAAGGCGTTAAGATACAATGGAAATTTAGCATTGAAGATTTTATTGTAAAGTATTCTGAGAATTCCGGTTTGTTATTAAAAGACAATAATTACACTCATGTAATAATGAACCCCCCATACAAGAAAATATCTTCTAGCAGCATCCATAGGAAAGCCTTGAGAAGCGCTGGAATTGAAACGGTAAACCTATATACGGGTTTTGTAGCATTAGCCATTAATAATCTTAAGGTAGGCGGTGAGTTAGTCGCGATCATTCCTAGGTCATTTTGTAATGGGTTATATTACCGAGAATTTCGTGAGTTATTATTAAAGGAAACAGCTATTCAACATATTCACATTTTCGATTCTCGTTCTAATGCATTCTCGGAAGATAATGTTTTACAAGAAAATATTATTATTCATTTGGTCAAAGGTGCAGAACAGGGTGACGTAACAATTACATCAAGTCCTGTTGCAGATTTTAAATTCTCAGAAGAGTCTGGAAGTATCACAGCTACGGATAAAACCACAAGAACAGTTCCATTTGAAGCAATAGTTAGCACGAATGACGTACAAAAATTTATTCATATTGCAGCAAATGATCGTGATCAACGTATTATAAATAAATTATCTTGCTTTAATACCGTATTGGATAAACTAAAAGTTCAAGTCAGTACTGGGCCTGTAGTTAGTTTCCGTCTTAAAGAAGATTTGAGAAAAAATATAGAAACAGGTGCTGTCCCTCTGATTTATCCAATCCATCTTAACGGTATTATTCAATGGCCTAAAAACACAAAAAAACCTAATGCAATAACATTGTCACCTCAATCTGAAAAATGGTTATGGACTAATAATGGTAATTTCGTAATAGTTAAAAGATTTAGCTCAAAGGAAGAAAAAAGAAGAATTGTCGCAACATTTTATGATGGCGAACTTCCCTTTGAACAAATAGGCTTTGATAATAAGCTAAATATTTTTCATTCTAATAAAGAAGGTCTTGATAAAGAAGTTGCACTTGGGCTATTTGTATATCTCAATAGCACATTGCTAGATAAATACTATCGCTTGTTTGGTGGTCATACGCAGATAAATGCTACAGATTTAAAAAACATTCGCTATCCAAGCACTGAATCACTAAAAAGACTAGGACGAAACCTTGAAAACGTTGAGTTAAATCAAACGAAAATAGATCAAATATTAGAGCAGGAGATAATAAGAGTGTCAGGCAATATAAAAAACCCTCTTCTTGAGCAAGAAAAAATAGACCAAGCATTAGAAATTATTACTGCCCTCGGTATGCCTCCAGCGCAACAAAATGAGCGTTCAGCGTTAACATTTCTAGCACTTGCAAACCTGTATCCTGAAAATAATTGGGAAGATATAGAGAGACCAATGATTGGTGTTACCCCGATTATGGACTGGTGTCGTGACGTTTACGGAAAGGAATATGCGCCGAATACGCGTGAAACATTCCGCCGCCAGACATTACATCAGTTTCTTGATGGTGGCTTGTGCCTCTATAACCCTGATAAACCAGATCGACCCGTTAATAGCCCAAGGGCTTGTTATCAGTTTACGACTGACCTTTTTGATGTATTACAAAAATATAGAACAGACAGTTGGGGGGTAGCTCTTGATAATTGGCTGAAGAACAGGGAAACATTAGTCGCTCAATATGCTATGAAACGTGAAATGGAGATGATTCCGCTTACGCTTGATGACGGCTCTGAAATCAAGTTAAGTCCAGGCATTCATAGTCAGTTAATCCGTGATATTGTCACAGAGTTTGGGCCTCGTTTTGCTCCCGGTTCAGAGGTTATTTATTTGGGAGATACTGGAACTAAAGAAGACTTTTTTAGAAAAAATCGGTTAGCGGAGTTAGGCGTAACCGTTAACAGAAAAGAAAAGCTACCTGATGTGGTTTTATATTGGCCAGAAAAAAACTGGCTTCTATTAATTGAATCTGTCACAAATCATGGCCCTGTTGATGGTAAAAGGCATGGGGAGCTGTCGAAATTATTTGAAAATGCAAAGCCCGGATTGGTTTATGTTACAGCTTTTCCTGATCGTAAAATCATGACTAAATATCTTTCTGATATATCATGGGAAACTGAAGTATGGACTGCGGATGCACCTACTCATATGATTCATTTTAATGGCTATCGGTTTCTTGGCCCACATAAAAAGGCATAATCAGGTAACCGGGGGTCTCTAACCCCAGCCCCCACAACACCCTGCATGTGGGTCCGCACAGGACGTTTCCCGAAGACCTCATGAGTTTATCCCCATGCTGAGCAAGGCGTTATGCCCTATAAAATTCAAGATTCCAGCTTGCAGGATGATAACAAATATGTTATGTTGTGGTAATGGACTGGAGCATAGAATATTACAGTCCGAAACTCGTGAAAGAGATACTGAAACTTCCTTCTAGCTCGATATTTTCATCTAACAGATCTAATGTTAGAGTTTGGCTCCAATCTTGGTATGCCTCATAC
>QIJM01000451.1 GCA_003232445.1 Paraglaciecola arctica | reverse complement strand
AATGAACAAACCATGAGTTTTTTGCCGCGCCTAATTGTTACTTTGTTGGCACTAAGTTGGGGAGGGCATTGGCTAGTTAAAAAGCTTATGGACTTTACTTTTACTATAATAGAGCGAATTCCTGAGGTAGTGGGTTAGTGCTGTTAGATTTTCAGGTTCAAGGCTAAACCCTTGGATATAGCAACGACTACAATCATGCAGTACTTAGCGGACTTACTGTTGCCATTTATGCGCATTTCGGGGTTATTCGCCTCTATGGTGGGCTTGAGTGCTAAGAGTGTACCACCTACTACAAGGGCACTACTTACGTTATTTTTAACCCTTATTATTATGCCAGTTATTCCGCCAGTTCCTATCCCCGTCACAGAGGTTTTTTCTGTGGGAACTTTTTTGTTAGTGATACAGCAGTTAATCATTGGCATAGCATTGGGTTTTTTGTCGAATATTGTGCTTAATACCTTTGTTTTGGCGGGGCAAATAGTTGCTCTGCAAACGGGATTGGGCTTTGCATCCATAGTCGATCCGGTAAATGGTATTAGCGTGCCTGCAGTGGGACAGTTTTATCTTATTTTAGCGACGTTATTGTTTTGGGCGTTAGATGGACATTTAGCCATGATCCGTATGGTTGTAATGAGCTTTGAGGCTTTTCCTATCGGTGAAGCATGGTTTGCCCCGGAACAATTTAGAGATATTGCCCACTGGGCAGGTTGGATGTTTATTTCAGCAGTCACAATATCTCTGGCGCCCATAGTGTCATTACTTATTGTTAACTTGGCATTTGGTGTGATGACCAAAGCAGCCCCGCAATTGAATATTTTTAGTATCGGTTTTGCTATTGCGCAAATTATGGGCTTACTAATAATTTGGTTAACTTTAGACAACTTACCCCATCACTTTGGAGTGATGTGGGAGCGGGCACAGAACATGATGTGTCAGCTAGTGCTAGTGTGTCCTTAGGTCAGGGGTAAACCATGTCTGATGCAAACGAAAAAACCGAAGAACCCACCTCCAAAAAAATTGAGGACTCCCGTAAAAAGGGGCAAGTTGCCAGATCTAAAGAATTGTCGACGGCTTTAGTTTTAATCACTAGTGGCATTAGTTTCTTACTTATTGGCTCCCAAATTGCCAGCGCTCTATTTGAAGTGGCGCAGCGAATGTTTACCCTGTCTCGTGATGAAACCTACGATTTCACCCATATGTTTCAAGCCTGGGGTTTCGCCTTCAATACCATCAGTATGCCTGTGTTGTTATATATGGTGATTGTGACTATCGCTGGTATCTACGGTAATATTGCTTTGGGTGGTTATAACTTCACTTGGGATGGTGCCGCGCCAAAAGCACAAAAAATAAGCCCAGTAGCAGGCTTTAAGCGTATGTTTGGTATGAACAGCGTGGTGGAATTATTCAAAGCTATCGCTAAATTTGTGGTGGTTGCGTTGATGGCATACGTGGCACTTATTATGTTTAAGGATGAAGCATTACATTTGGACTTAGAGTTATATCCGCGAAACCTGTTTCATGCCCTGGATTTGATTGCATGGGGCTTTTTGATTATGTGTTGTGCTTTGATCCCTATCGCAATATTTGATGTGCCTTATCAGAGCTACAAACACAACAAAGAAATGAAAATGTCCATGCAGGAAGTCAAAGATGAACGTAAAAACGCCGATGGCGACCCCCAAGTAAAAAGCAGAATTCGTAAGTTACAGTATCAAGCTGCCGCTAACCGGATGATGCAAGAAGTACCGAATGCAGATGTGGTAGTCACCAATCCAACTCACTTTTCTGTGGCGTTAAAGTATGATCAATTTGGCACCCGTGCGCCTACTTTAGTGGCTAAAGGGGGGGATGAAATGGCTATGCATATTCGTACTATTGCCAATGCACATGGAGTGCCTATTGTAGCGTCTCCTATGCTGGCTAGGGCTATTTATTACTCCACTGAAGCAGAACACGAAATTCCAGAAAAGTTGTTTATGGCTGTGGCTCAAGTACTGGCCTATGTTTATCAATTAAAAGCCTTTAAACAAGGTAAAGGCAAACGTCCTCAACCATTAAAAAGTAACTTGCCTATCCCGCCAGAGCTGAGACGTTAAGTGTTGTTTTACACTAATCCATCCTAACAATTAGCCTCTCTGAGTGGCTAATTGTTAGGGTGGATTAATGGTATTAGTCTGTTTCCATAAAGAATCTTCCTTTCACAATAGACTTGGCGCACTAGTTGCTTTTACTCCTTTTAAGGTTAACAAAATCAACAAAGCGTCAATATTTCGTTTATGCAATTAGCATCTTATTTCGGTCGGTTTGATAAAAACCAATTCAAGTCTGTATCATCTGGTTTAGGCGCACCAATAGTCTTGTTAGCAATAATGGGTATGGTGATTTTACCCATGCCTGCATTTTTGTTGGATATTTTGTTTAGCTTTAATATTGCCCTGTCTTTAGTCATTATTTTGGTGTCAGTATTTACTAAGAAGCCCGTTGATTTTGGTATTTTTCCACTAGTATTGCTTATCGCTACCGTGTTACGACTCGCGCTAAACGTGGCGTCGACTCGAATTGTATTACTTAAAGGCCATGAGGGAGGAGATGCGGCAGGTAAAGTGATACAAGCTTTTGGTGAAGTTGTGATTGGTGGTAACTATGCAGTAGGTATAGTGGTATTTGCTATTTTGCTGATCATTAACTTTAAAGTAGTCACTGCCGGTGCAGGGCGCATATCAGAAGTGAGTGCACGTTTTACCTTAGATGCCATGCCCGGTAAACAAATGGCCATAGACGCAGACTTAAATGCCGGCTTTATTGATGCTGACGAAGCCCGTAAACGACGTTTTGAAATTACCAGTGAAGCGGACTTCTATGGCTCTATGGACGGTGCCTCCAAATTTGTAAAAGGTGATGCTATTGCCGGTTTATTCATTATGTTGATTAACTTAGTGGGTGGCTTATTTATTGGCATGATCCAGCATGATTTGGCTTTTGGCGATGCGGTTGAAATATATACCTTACTGACCATAGGTGATGGATTAGTCGCACAAATTCCTTCGTTATTGCTGTCAGTCGCCACCGCTATTATTGTGACGAGAGAAAATGACTCACAAGAAATGGGTAAAGAATTAACCAGACAATTGGGTAATCAGCGGGCACTTTTTATTACTGCTGGTATCTTGTTTGTGATGGGAATTATTCCCGGTATGCCTCACCTAGCCTTTTTGGGATTCAGTGCTGTGGTTGGCGGTTATGCTTATTACGGTTATTGGCGCGCACAGAAAATTGCCAATGAGCCAGAACTAGTTAAGTCTTTACCTGAACAAAATCAACAATCATTAGAAATAAAAGAGCTTGGTTGGGATGATGTCCAGCATGTTGATACCATCGGCTTAGAAGTAGGTTATAGATTGATCCCATTGGTCGACAAAGCACAGGGTGGCGAATTGCTCACTCGTATAAAAGGTGTGCGGAAAAAATTATCTCAAGAACTGGGTTTCTTGATCCCGCCGGTACATATTCGCGACAACTTAGATTTAACTCCGAATAACTACACTATCGCTATGTTAGGTGTCACCGTTGGTGAAGCTGAACTGAGTCATGATGATGAGTTGGCGATTAATCCTGGACAAGTATTTGGCAAGTTAGAAGGTAAAGTGACTAAAGATCC
>QIJM01000105.1 GCA_003232445.1 Paraglaciecola arctica | reverse complement strand
TAGGTGCCTTTAAACCTCGCCCGAAGGGAGAGCACCAGCGACTTTCACTCTTCGTTCTAGCCCTTTGAAAGGGAGCGGCCATTCCTTCAGGGCTACGCCTCGATTGAAAGTCGCTGGTGCACTCTGAGTGGCTAATTGTTAGGATGGATTGGTATAACACTTTAGTTGGCCTTTTTTTATATGTTTTGGAATTTGTGACTATTCGTTATTTACTTTATCTCGTCATCGCTAGTATCTTGTTTACTCAGGTTGTGCTGGCAGTACCTAAGCTCGATCGTGAGCAACAACGAAAGCTTTTTATTAAAGCGGAGGGGCTTGCGCACAACCCAAATAGCAGTGCTTTTAAAAAGGTAATGCAACAACTAGAGGGTTATCCACTAAAGCCCTACGTTGAATTAAAAACCTTAAGTAAATTTCCTTTTATGGCAAATAAAAAACAAATAGAACGTTTTTTAGCCAAATATGAATTTTCTCCTTTAGACAGACCTTTACGCAAAAAGTGGTTGGCCTATTTAGCCAAACAAAATCAACCTGAACTGTTTAGTCATTTTTATCGAGATATGGGTAATGCCGCTTTAAACTGTCGATACGCAGAAATCTTGCTGCAAAAAGATCCGTCTAATGCTCAAGCATTTGCGCTGGCAGAAAACCTGTGGGTAGTGGGTAAATCTCAGCCTAATGACTGTGACGCATTATTCAAGCAATGGCAAAAGGCTGGTAAGCGCACATCAGAATTAGTATGGAAAAGGTTGTCTTTGGCGGCTGACGGTGGCAACCGCACGCTTATACCCTATTTAAAAACATTGCTGCCAAGGGATCAGCAATATTTAGCTGATCTTTGGTTAAAGGTGCGCAGGTCACCTAGCCAAGTCTCTCGCCTATCTAATTTTCCGGTCAAACATTCAGATAAGGAAACTGAGATACTGGTCTATGGGTTAAAACGTTTGATCAGCAATGATAGGGATTTAGCCTTACGCAGCTGGGAGAAACTGTCGAGTAAATTTATTTTTTCGACAACACAACAAAAACAAATCTCTCACCGATTTGCTATTTTTTTAGCGCTAGCAGATCATGATCAAGCTGACATTTGGTTAGAAAAAGCTGCAAACTTTGAGCCTGATGCAGAACTAGTACGTTGGCATTTGGCTCATGTGTTAAGACAACAAAACTGGCAACATGCGTTAGATGTCATAGACTTTGTGCCTGCCGAAATAACCGATGGTAATGTGTTTCAATATTGGAAAGCTCGAGCTTACGAGAAGGTAGGTGCCAAAGAGTTAGCTGACAAGGGCTTACAAAAATTAGCCAAACAACGTCATTATTATGGTTTTTTGGCAAGCGGGAAATTATCTGAAATGGCCAGTTTAAATGATAATCCATTACTCATTGCTCAAGGGGATATGGATGAGTTGGCTGCACTACCTTCTGCACAAAGAGCTTTTGAATTCAGAAAGTTGGGGCGTAATCTTAGCGCGAGGCGGGAGTGGACTTTTTTGCAAAGCCAATTAACACAGCAGCAAAAGTTAACCGCAGCAGTACTTGCTAGTCAGAAAAATTGGCATGACCAAGCCATTTTCGGTTTTTCCAAATCAGGTTATCTGGATGATTTGAGCCGACGTTTCCCGATGCCATTTGATAGCCAATTACAAAGCAACGCTAAGAAAAACAACATTGATGTCGCTTGGGCGTATGCCATCGTCAGACGTGAAAGTTCTTTTATGCCAGACGCCGCTTCTCACGCAGGTGCTTTGGGCTTGATGCAAGTGATGCCGGGTACAGCACGTTATCTGGCCAAGAAAAAAGTGAAAAGAAATACCTTATTTAACCCCAATAAAAATGTCGCGCTGGGTACTCAGTATATGCGTTATTTAATGGACAAAATGGATAATAATCGCATATTGGTCACAGCGTCTTATAATGCCGGTTGGCGCAGGGTAAAACAGTGGCAACCTGAAAAAGGTAATATGCCCTTGGACTTATGGATAGAAACCATTCCCTATAAAGAAACCCGCAATTACGTTAAAGCTGTGCTGGCTTATCAGCAAATATACAGCCAACATTTAGGTGGCAGTGAGAACTTGTTTAAGGAATTAGCCAACATGGAAATACAACCTAAAAGTTAGAAAAGTCTTATCAGCAAGGCCAACAGACTCTAAGTCTTATGTTAATCTACTATTATATTCTTTGATGAGAGTCTGGCATGTCACTTTTAGCTCAAATAGCTCAAATAGCGCCAATCGCGCGAATAGAACAATTAGCACAAACCTATCCACAACATATTTCAGAGTTACAAAACCGTACCCGTGAAGCCATACAGCGGGAGAGTATTGACGGCTTGATCATTCATTCGGGGCAAAGTAAGCGATTGTTTTTAGACGACAACCATTACCCTTTTAAAGTGAATCCGCAGTTTAAGGCATGGTTACCCGTTATTGATAACCCAAATTGTTGGCTGATTGTTAACGGCGTTGATAAGCCCAAGTTAGTATTTTACCGACCCAAAGATTTTTGGCATAAAGTGCCTGATGAGCCAAACGATTTTTGGGCAGAGCAGTTCGATATTGTATTGCTGACCCAAGCTGATGCGGTGGAAAAACACCTACCTTTTGATAAAAATAAATATGCTTATATAGGCGAATATATAGAAGTCGCTAAGGCCTTGGGTTTTGAATTAGTTAATCCAGATAGAGTCATGCATTACCTGCATTATCAGCGGGCGTATAAAACAGATTACGAGTTAGTGTGTATGCGTGAAGCAAACCGTATCGCGGTTGATGGGCATCGTGCAGCTAAAATTGCGTTTGAACAGGGACTCAGTGAGTTTGATATTAATTTGGCCTACCTTTGTGCCGTCAGGCAAGGTGACAACCAAGTCCCCTATAACAATATTGTTGCGCTAAATGAAAACGCATCGATATTGCATTACACCGATTTAGCCACGGATGCGCCTACCCATGCACAATCGTTTTTAATTGATGCTGGGGCAAATTTTAATGGTTATGCTGCTGATATTACCCGCACTTATGCTCGAGAAAATGGTGTATTTGCAGACTTAATCGAGTCTATGCATCACATTACTCAACAATGCGTAGATGAGTTAAAACCTGGCGTATCTTATGTGCAGATCCACATCAGTGCTTATCAGCAAATCGCAGCACTGCTGCGCGACACAGGTATAGTGAATTTAGCCGCTGATGATGTGGTTGAAATGGGCATTGTTAGCACGTTTTTCCCCCATGGTATTGGCCATTTTCTAGGCTTGCAAGTACACGATGTGGCTGGACATGCTTCTGATGACAGAGGCACACTTAGTCCTGCTCCACAAGCGCATCCATTTTTGCGATTAACGCGAAATATTGAAACAAGGCAAGTTTTTACCATTGAACCGGGCTTGTATTTTATAAATAGTTTACTGGCGGAGCTAAAAAGCAGTGAGCAATCCAAATATATTAATTGGAATGTTGTGGATAGTCTGCGGCCTTTTGGTGGTATACGAGTCGAAGATAACGTAATAGTGCACCGCGATAAAAATGAAAACATGACTCGTGAGCTAAATTTAAACTAACCTTTTCAAAGGGCTAGGCTTCTTGACTACATAGGTAAACTAAAGAAGCTTGTTAACAACAGTGACAAAATTTTTGGATTGTATCTATCAAAGCACAAACAATAC
>QIJM01000638.1 GCA_003232445.1 Paraglaciecola arctica | reverse complement strand
CTTGTACAAAAAAGACGAAATCAGTGGTGTGGAACGAACGACTGCACAAAAGTATTTTTTATCTGGCCAAGGTAATTACAAATTGGAAAACCCTGATCATCGTTTATTTGGTTTTGCATCTTATGAAGACGACAAGTTTAACAGCTTCAACTTTCAATCTACATTAGCAGCTGGTTGGTCACAAAAGTTATGGGAAGATGACAAAAGTCAATTTAACTATAGCATCGGCCCTGGTTATTCTTTTGCTGAAACCAACAATGGTGTAGATCAAAGTGGTCTAATAGTCAGGGCTGCATTGGACTACCAATGGAAGATTTCTGATACCGCAAACTTCAAACAGTTGATTAGTACTGAACTTGGCGATGTTAATATTAAATCAAAGTCAGAAACATCTGTATCCGCCCAAATCAGCGGTGGTTTATCCCTCAAAGTATCTCTTACCCTAGATCATAACTCAGATGTAGCTGACGGTATCGACAACCTAGATACACAGACAGCGGTTACTTTGGTGTATAGTTTTTTCTAAAATCTTTATATTTTCTAGCGGGTTTTTAGGTTGGCTGGTAACTCGCTTAATGCGATGTTTTTCATACGCTAAAGAGGAAATGCCACGCCCCATGCCGGTTACGCTAGCTTTAGCCCCTTAGTAAACTGCTAACGCCGCTCGTCTAACTTTATGCATTTTAGGCGTAACAGCGGCAAGGAACATCCTAACAATTACCAGCGGTATTGAAGCACAGCAAGACTTTGCTGTTGGTCTATCTCAATGTTTTGGCCTAACGTCGCCCTATTATCAGCGCTATTTTTGTTGATGTGTTGTTCAACGCCAATTTGCCAATTCTTGTCTAAGTCATAACGCCAAGCCAAAGTGACACCATGGCCATCACTGTTATTTGGATCCAATGGAAAAATATCATCTTCACGCACTTTAAACTTGTCAAAACGCAGGCTGATCCTATGTGCTTTATGTTTGTGACTCAACATCACATACCAAGCGTCGAAATCAATATAAACAAAGCGATCACCCATGAGTGAACTGCCTGACAACCATTGCCCAAGGATCCGTGTATTGCCGTCAAATTTATGCTGTAAAGCTATAGAGTGAAATTTGGTTCGCCAACCGTATAACCTTTCCTGATTTACCGCTAAGGGGTCGGCTTGATTGTCATAATAGTAATAACGCAAAGTAGACTGTTTATAATATTCAATATGCATCCCCAAATAAAAACCGATGTTTCCATCCAGCTCACGATATGGCTCGACGTAATTAGGGTGAAAAATACGATCTTGGTCAATAACACTAGGGTAAGGAGCAAAAGGTATGCGGTCATTATTTAAGCTTTGCCTGTCATGCAGGGCAAAACCACGCCAGCTTATTAGCGTGCCCAAAGGGTCATTTGCTTTAAACAGTGAGCCATGAAATTCCCAAGAAATTGGACTATTGCGAGTGCGACCGGGGCTATATAGTGTCAATTCTAAGCCGACAGTACGAAGCTCCTCCCCGACCCAGCTGTTCACTGCTGACTGGGTGTAAGTGAAAGGTGACAACCAACCGGAATCAACATTCTCTAAAGATAATTTAGGATAAAAAAAACCGACTCTGCCACGCCACCTCAATTTATTACTACTTAATGGTTTATAACTGATCTGAGCCTGAGATATACCCACATTTTGCTCGCCCAACTGGTAATAATTCGCTACTACCGCATAACTCAGACCATTTGAAAAACTGTCTGACAACTCTATAAAAGCTTGTTGAACGTTAACACCATCTTTAGAGTAAGCAAGGATCCCCGTGCCTTTATCAAACCAAGAGGATTGTTCATCCGCTTTGACATAATTGAGTTGCACCAGCCCTTTTACTTCAACAGCTATACCATTAACACTTACTGCAAATAAGCTCAAAAAAAATAATTGTAGAATCTTCGAATGAAACACCATTTTACATTTCAATGTTTTATTCATAATCAGAAAATTCACCCGATACTTCTTCATATTGATTTACGTCAGGTAAAAGAGGTGATTTCAGTATGATTTTTATCTCTGACTCTCCCGGCAAAGTCAGCTGTCTGGATAAAGAACTTAATTTATCTTGTATCCTTGAATGCCAAACATCTAGTTGATATTCACCATCAGGCAGGTCAAGCGTCAAATTGCCCTTGATATCAGTTTTACCAAAATAAGGGGTATCAACCACAAAAATATAACCCAGCATCCAATCATGTATGTTACAACCTAGCTCAACCGAACCAAACTTTGGAAAAAGCAAAGGGGCAGCGTGAAGTCCTTTATACAACTGTAATTCAAACGTTTTAGCTGGCGAAAAAGAATATACGTGATGTTTAATCGAGTCTGAGTTGGGAAAACGCACCTGAGTGCCTTTTTGTATCACCAATATATGCGGCAAAAATTGAGTATTAACCTGATCCATTATATCGATTTCGTTAGATGTGTTGCTTTGTTTAAGATTTTTAGGTGTAAGGTAAACGACAACATTACCAACCGGCATGTTTAGCTCGGTCAACACACTGACAGATATCTGTTTGGATTGTGTACAAAAGGAAAAGGTAGTGGTGATAATGGATAAAGCTAATATAAATTTTGACATAGATGCCCGTATTTGATTTCAACTAACTGCTTGTTGCAACGTGCCTAGAGCCCGCTAATTTTACATTGTTCAGTCCTAGCACCTGACAATGTTATAAATTCATACCAAAGGAATGTGCTGCAAACTGGGATTAAATCTGAATTGTGGTTCGTAAACAAGATAGACAGGTTATTTAGTCAAAATCATTCATTGGTGAGACAAAATACTCCCTTTTTTATACCCAGTCCACCTCAAAACGCGCGTTTCAGACTCTAATCCAATTTATCTAAAACTGTTTTTGCTTGAGCAATCTGTTCGGCGCTGCCTTTTTGCAAAATTTCATCTAATAGTTCTTTTGCAGATCCTTCTTCACCGATCTCTATGTACGCATGCGCCAAGTCTAATTTAGCACCTAAACCTTCGTCAGCGTCAACATCGATCATCTCGATATTATCTTGTTCGTTTACAAAAGGCTCTAAGGGAATGTCTAAATCTAATGCTTTGTCAATTTCATTATCAGACTCAGCACCAACACTTTCATCCAGCAAGGCTTCAACATCCAGAAAGTCTTCTGTATCTTGTTCATTAACATCGAGATCTTCACTTTGAGGCGTTTCATCCAGTAAAGCGGCGATATCAAACCCAGTATCATCCTCTTCTGCTACTGATATGTCATCGTCTAAATCGATAGATTCGAGTATTTCATCAAAGCTAGATTCTTCAAGCTCTTCTATGCTGCCTTTATCTTCACGAGCTGCAGTCTGCTGCTCGTCAGATTTAACTTCATCCTCGTCTAACCAATCTCCCAACCCCGGTAAATCTTCTAATTCATCACTACTATTTTGTGATGACTCAAACGATGAACCGTCGATAGTTTCATCAAATGCATTATCAAGTTCACTATCGTCAAAATCATCAATAGACTCGATATCATCTAGCGTTGGCAGTGGCGTCGAAACTGGCTCACTTGATTGATCTTTAGTAACAAAATCGTCTGCCGAGAATTCTAGATCATCTAGTGAACTAATAGAGGCGATTTCGTTCGACGTGAGATCTTCTAACACCTCATCCAGCTCTTCTTTCTCAAAATCTTCTAAGG
>QIJM01000477.1 GCA_003232445.1 Paraglaciecola arctica | reverse complement strand
AGACGATCACTTTTTTGTCTTCCAGTAGACCTCAGTAATTTCTGATTAATTAACGGTTTATCATTTTGAATGTAAAAGAATAAACCACATTCCTGCTCAATTATATAGCGATTAATTTTTTCTGGTTTTTGTTAAAAACATACTTTTCATACATTACGCAATTGACAGGTTTTATACATTTATCAGCTTGTCGATAATCACTTTATTGGCATCTGGAAAATCTGGAAAAGTAAATTGGCTTAGATCCGTGATACAGACCCATTGGCTTTGTTGGCCTTCTTGATGGCTTGCCTCTCCCACAAAATCCTCCACCAAACGCACATTTAAACGTACTTTTTTATCTCCGTAGTCATGTTCAATCAGCATGAAATGGCTTTGTTTGGTCACCTGTATGCCTATTTCTTCTGACAATTCTCTGACCAACGCTTGTTCAATGCTTTCATTAGCCTCACGTTTACCACCAGGGAACTCCCACTTGCCGCCTTGGTGTAAAACATCAGCACGTTTACTGATGTAGATTTTGTTATCTCGTTTGATTACACCCACAGCAACTTCAACTATTTTCATTCTGGTTTCCTTCATCTACTAAAACCAATCGTACAAAATAAAAAAGTCGGACATATGCCCGACTTTTGGTTGAGATTTTTCAAAGCTTATATCAACTTAATTTACCATGACAGTGTTTATACTTTTTACCTGACCCACAAGGGCAAGCATCATTTCGACCTACTTTGGGTCCTTGGCGTAATGCAGTACTAGGTTTTTTTGGCTCACTTGCTGATTTATGCTCGAAATTCTTCGGCGCTTCATCAGCCTGACGTCTTTGCTCTTCAACTGCTTCAACATCTTCTTGGGCTTTAACTTGTACTTTACTCAAGATAGTCACAACTGCGACTTTTAGCGCTTCTAACATCTCGGTAAACAGCTCAAAAGACTCACGTTTATATTCTTGTTTAGGGTTTTTCTGTGCATAACCACGTAAATGAATACCTTGACGCAAATGATCCATAGCAGCCAAATGATCTTTCCAATGGCTATCAAGATTTTGCAGCATCACGGCTTTTTCGAATTGCCTGATCACTTCTGGGCCGACCACTTCTTCTTTTCTTTTGTATGCAGCGTCAACTTCTTCTAATACTCGCTCACGAAGTTTTTCTTCATATAACTTATCGTCTTCATCCAACCATTTTTGTATCGGTATATCGGTTAAAAATTCAGCTTTGAAGCGTTCTTCTAATCCAGCAATATCCCACATTTCCTCTAATGATTGAGGTGGAATATATTGGTCAAGAATACCGTTAACGACATCTTCACGAATGGCTTCAATCGTGCCGCTGATTTCGCCTTCGTTTAGTAACTCATTACGCTGCTCGTAAATCACTTTACGTTGATCATTAGCAACATCGTCATATTCTAGCAATTGTTTGCGCATATCGAAGTTACGACCTTCAACCTTGCGTTGGGCGTTTTCGATGGCCCGCGTCACCCAAGGATGTTCAATCGCTTCGCCGCGCTCCATGCCAAGACGTTTCATCATATTACCCATTTTTTCAGAGGCAAATATACGCATTAATGAATCATCTAAAGATAAGTAAAACCGAGAAGATCCTGCATCACCTTGACGACCTGAACGGCCACGTAGTTGATTATCGATTCGGCGTGATTCATGGCGCTCGGTGCCTATAATATGTAACCCACCAGAAGCTAAAACGGCATCATGGGCGACTTTCCAATCTTCTTTAATTTTTTCAACTTTGCTTGGTTTAGGATCATGAATTTTGTCAATCTCAGCCTGCCAGTTACCCCCTAAAACGATATCCGTACCACGGCCTGCCATGTTAGTGGCAATAGTAATAGCACCGGGTTTACCGGCTTGTGAGACAATATCAGCCTCTTGCTCATGGAATTTGGCATTCAGTACTTTGTGAGGGATTTTTTCTTTTTTCAAAATACCCGAAATCAATTCTGAATTTTCGATTGATACTGTACCGACTAAGACTGGTTGTCCGCGTTTTACACAGTCTTGGATATCTTCAACTATCGCTTCGTATTTTTCCTCAGCGGTTAAGAAAATCAAATCTGCTTTATCATCCCGTACCATAGGTTGATTAGTGGGGATGACGACCGTATCTAAACCGTAAATGCTTTGAAATTCAAACGCTTCGGTATCTGCTGTACCTGTCATACCAGAAAGCTTGTCGTATAAACGGAAATAGTTCTGGAAAGTTATAGATGCTAAAGTTTGATTTTCATTTTGAATGTTGACGCCTTCTTTGGCCTCTACTGCTTGGTGCAAACCTTCAGACCAACGACGCCCTTCCATAGTGCGTCCAGTGTGCTCATCAACAATCACAACTTCGTTGTCTTTAACTATGTAATCCACATCTTTGGAAAAGAGCTTGTGAGCCCGTAACGCGGCATTAACATGATGTAATAATGAAATATTAGCAGCAGCAAACAAAGACTCATCTTCTGGCAAAATGCCTTCGCGCTGTAAGACTTGCTCAACAAATATCTGTCCATTTTCAGTCAAGTGGATCTGTTTGCCTTTCTCATCAATGGTGTAGTGACCGTCGCCTGTTTCACCTTCTTCATCTTCTTTGTCTTGCTTGGTGAGCTCAGGAATAATGACATTAATTTTGCGATACAACTCAGAGCTATCTTCAGCCTGTCCAGAAATAATAAGAGGAGTACGAGCTTCATCGATCAGAATCGAGTCAACTTCATCAATCACAGCAAAATGTAGAGTCTTCTGAACACGGTCTCCTGGGCTAAATGCCATGTTATCTCGTAAATAATCGAAACCAAACTCGTTATTTGTACCGTAAGTAATATCGGCGGCATAAGCGTCTCTTTTTTGCTCATGGTTCATGCCAGGAATATTACAACCTACTGTTAAACCTAAAAATTCGAATAACGGCCTACTCCAATCCGCATCACGGCTGGCTAAGTAGTCATTAACGGTAATAACATGCACACCTTTACCTGATATCGCATTAAGGTATGAAGGCAAGGTTGAGGTCAACGTTTTACCTTCACCGGTGCGCATTTCGGCAATTTCACCTTGGTGTAATACTTGACCGCCGAGCATTTGCACATCGAAATGACGCATTCCAAACACTCGCTTACTGGCTTCACGTACTATTGCAAAGGCCTCGACCATAATATCTTCTGTGGTCTGCTCTTTGTCTAAACGTTGTCTGAATTCGCTAGTTTTGTCTTTAAGTTGCTCATCAGTTAAGGCTTCGTATTCAGTTTCTAGCTGATTAATAAGGCCGACAGACTTGCCCAGCGTTTTTACTGTTCGATCGTTACGACTGCCGAAAATTTTGGTGAAGATACTAGAAAACATCGATTTACAGTTTCCAATCTAAATGGTTAATAATTATAATTGCGCACATTTTGTACACAAACCCTGTACTAAAAATAAAACAATCGGCTTTATAGCCGATTGTCGATAATAAATTTGTAACTCCCGCAAACTGCTAGGAGCTTTTACGGTATACGTAAGGTAACGGATCTTGCTGTTTACCTTTGTGTATTACCTCATAATGCACATGGGCTCCAGTAGAACGACCAGTATTACCCATTACCGCAATACTTTGCCCTTTAGTCACCACATCGCCAATCTTAACATTAAGCTCTTTATTGTGCCCATAGCGGGTGATTAAACCACCACCATGATCTATTTCAACTAATTCGCCATATCCATAACGGGAGCCAGACCAAGTGATCATACCTGCACCGGTAGCCAGCACGGGGGCGCCTTCTTTTCCCGCGAAATCAAGTCCTTTGTGCATTGCGGGCAAGCCACTAAAGGGGTCTTTACGTATACCGTAATAAGATGATAACCAACCAGAAGAAATAGGTTTACCCTCTAATCTGCTCTCTTGCTCTATATGGTGACTTAACATGATAGATTCAA
>QIJM01000108.1 GCA_003232445.1 Paraglaciecola arctica | reverse complement strand
GGCCATTACGAACCTCCATTATTCTATTTTTCCAGTCCTTAATACACCCCCGTAAAGATTAATTCAAAGGAGGCTTATCACAGATCACGATATTAAATCGACCAAGGCACCATTTTGTTTAGAGTAAAATAGTTGATAGCCTCAGTGATGGCTATCGAGAGTCTGCGGTCAGTTGAGAAGAAACCTTTCTGGGCCTCACACCGCTCAACAACGATACTGGGTACATAAAACGGCTAATGTGATGAAAAACTGCCGAAAGAATGGAATTGAATAACCTCTAAAGCTTTATATCAAACCAGCCGAAAACCAAGTGTGAAATTACAAATCATTTTTGTACATGCGTTAACCAGGTAAAACTGTGGCAGGTTGTTAGAGGCATAAAGTGAGCGAATGGAAATTGCACACTTGATCGCAGAGCTTATTAAGGACAACTTGTCTTTAGGGGTGAGGCAAAAATTAAAGTACCAATATTGCGCGGGGGTTTTGTTGGTAGTTTTTATTGCAACGTCGGGCGCATAGTGAGCTATGTAACCCAAGTTGCAATGAAAAATACCAACAAAAAGACTCGCTAGATTGGTATTTTAATAAATGCCTCATCCCTTATTGCCTGGTTAATTAAAACTAAAGGAACAGTTGAAGCTATGATACAAACGCGCGCCTTAAATTTGGTTAATGAGATATCCGATTTGATTCCTTTACCTGAGGTCAGTCTCAAGGTTAATGAGCTGGTTGATAACCCAGAGTCATCGATAGCCGACATGGCTCAAGCCATTAGTCTTGATGCGGCCATAACTACGAAATTATTGAAAGTCGCTAACAGTTCTTTTTATCGCTTCCCGTCAAAAATTGATACCGTATCCAGAGCCGTGACTATTATTGGCACCCGGGAACTCAGGTTTTTAATCTTGGCCAGTTCGGCTGTCCGCTCCTTCGATAACATTAACAATAAGGTGATCGATATATCATCATTTTGGCGCCACAGCCTTTATACGGCCGTTGTTTCACGGTTACTCGCTGCCAAATGCAACGTACTACATAAGGAGCGACTTTTTGTCAGTGGCTTGCTTCACGATGTGGGTCACCTTGTGATGTCTCACCTCATCCCTGATCTTGTTCAAGTCATGAAATATCGAGCTCAAGTGGCCAATATTCCAATATATGAGGCTGAACGGGATGTTTATGATATTGATCATGCCGTCGTTGGCGCAGAGCTGCTAAAAATATGGGGCTTACCAAAAAGCTTGCACGAAGTAATTTTACATCATCATGAACCTGAAAAATCAACCGACTATGTGTTAGAAACATCTATCGTACATCTTGCCAATAGTATCGCTAAGTTAGGCGAACTCGGCAGCACCGACTTAAACCAGGTACCCAAAGTATCGCCTGTTGCCTGGGAGGTTACCGGCTTATCCCCTGATGTTATAGAATCGGTATTGCAGGATGCACGAGCACAATTTCTGGAAGCACTTTTATTATTCTTACCTGGAGTTGCTGTAGCCAGTTAGTTTTAAAAGTTTTTAACGGTACTATACCCGTAACGCTACAGATTTAGGTATTTTCACATACATATACCTCATCTTCGGTTTTGCCTCAATTAAAAAAACTCAACTTAGAGCGGCTAAGTCTGCGTTTTTTTTCGGTAAGTTGCTCCTGCATTACCCTATCTCCTGCATCCATGCAGTCGGCAATCGAAAAACCAAATCTAAGGCATATCTACACGCACTAAAACCTAAATTTATAACGCTACGGGTATATTCAACATGAATGAGATCAGATTCAGATTAAACATTGCTGCACATGAATACGAAGCTTATTATGCAGGAATAGCAAAAAATGTCATTGTTCCTATGCAAAATGGGCAGAACCTTCAATTTCCTGCATCAAACTTAAGATCTTATTTTCGCCATGATGGCGTGCATGGCGAATTTGTTTTGCGGTTTGATGAAAATAATAAACTAGTAGAGCTGGTGCGATTAGAAGACTGAAGAGTTATTGTCAAACCTAGGGTCGACCTCGTCGGTGTCGATTATTGAAAGAAATTTCACCACCGGTCACAGCTGCGAGCCCCAGCCTAGCATTCACACAAACCAAGGTATTTCGCTTCACCTGGAACGATGTCTCTGATGCCAGCTTCTACCGTGTACTTGAAAATACCGATGGCACCAGCGGATTCAGCCAAGTTAGTGGTGATGTTGCCCAGGGCACAGAGAGTTTCGATCTTATTGTACCTTTGCATGCCCGTGTCAATGCCCGCTATATCCTGCAAAGTTGTAATGCCAGCGGCTGTATTGACGCCACTGAAGTGGTCGTGAGTGACAGCTTAGTATCTGCCATCGGCTACTTCAAAGCGAGCAACACTCAGGCGAATGACCAGTTCGGCATTGCTGTGAGTCTGAGCAGTGACGGCAACACACTGGCGGAGGGGGCCAGGGGAGAGGACAGTAACGCCAACGGCACTGACGGTAATCAGAGCGACAATTCAGAATCGAATTCCGGTGGGGTCTATGTTTATTGATACAGGGCATAACACTCAATCGATTAAAGGGTTAAGAGTCCCTCTGAACCGTTACATTATTGGCCGAATTATTTGTTTGTTGGTGAGGGAATGTCAGAAGAAGAACAAGCCGCATTATTGAATGCTTCAGGATAAGAAATCTGGTGTTTTGATCCGGTTGGTGGCAGTAGTAATTTTGTGAGCGCCGTGCCGTTTTTGCGGTGTCGCTGTCGTTACTCAAAAACGGCGAGGTGTACCGTACCACACAAACCAATATATGGACTGGTTGAACTACCGTACACAGTTCAACACGCACAGTACTTCCCCGTACAGCGAACGATATAATTATCAGCGCTGTCGCAAAATCGTATAAAATCAAGACAAATCATAATAAAATTTAGGAAAAGTTATGTCCAAAATCGCATTAATTATTGTTGACTTACAAAATGATTACTTCCAAGGTGGCAAGTATGAGCTGGAAGGTACTGAAGATGCAGCGACAAAAGCATTAATATTACTTGAATATTTCAGAGCAAAAAAATTGCCTGTAGTGCATGTTCGACATGAATTCCCATCAGCTGATGCTCCATTCTTTGCGCCTAATTCAGATGGCGCAAAAATACATACCTCAGTGCAGGAGCTAGAAACAGAGCCGGTTGTACTTAAACATCAAATCAATAGTTTTAGAGACACTAATTTGAAAGAAATTTTAGATGAACTAGATGTTGATAGTGTATTGATTTGTGGTGCAATGAGCCATATGTGCATTGATGCAGTCACGCGTGCTGCTCATGACTTTGGCTATAACTGTAACGTAGCACATGATGCTTGTGCTACGTTAGGACTGGAGTTCAAGGGCGTCACAGTTCCAGCAAATCACGTGCACGCTGCTTTTATGGCTGCTCTTGATTTTGCTTATGCCAATGTAGTATCCACTGATGAACTGTTGAGCGAGTTCAATAAACAGCCATAAAAATCACTTATTCGTGATTTATTCTGCAGCCCGGGGTAAAGAAAAGGTGAATACCGTGCCTTGTTTGGGGTTGCTTTTTACACTTATATTGCCACCGTGTAAATTTGCAATACGTTTAGCTATGGCTAATCCAAGCCCACCGGGTTTTGCTCGATTATTGTTTTTTTCACCTTGGTAAAAACGTTCAAATACTTTGTCTATTTCGTGATCCGGGATGCCTTGGCCTCTGTCTCTAACATGTACCAATGT
>QIJM01000049.1 GCA_003232445.1 Paraglaciecola arctica | reverse complement strand
CGTTGTAAAAGGGTCTTTCTATTTTCAATTGATTCTTAACCGGCAAAACGATTTTACTTTCAGGTAAATGAAACTCTTCAATAAGTTGTGACTTCACAGACATGGCCCATTGCGTCGTAATGACAATTTCATCAAAATCAATTTCAGCCAAAGACTTGGGAGAGTACACAGGCAAATCGAATATCTGTTTGCCGACTTTGGCCTCATCATTATCCAATAGGCCAACAAATTCTCTTTCGTGTAGGTTGTTGTCAATGAAAAATCCAGCGCCTGGTCCTGCACCAAATAAAAGTGTTTTTAGCTTTTTCATAATAGACTCGTCTGTTTAATTAATCGTTGGCTTGTAAGCAATATTTCGTGAATTAAATGGTTGTCGATAGGCGCGATAAAATTTCCGGCTCGACTAGCATCCATTGGTACGTTTGATAGCCGCTGTATCTCTGACCAAGCTACATATTTCTGCAACTCAACACCAAAGTCTAGCTGGGCTAAAAGTGCGGTAACTTGACCGGCTAACGCTTCTGGCAGCTCAAGTGTTTCATAACCAATAACATCTATTATTGCTGACAAAGTAAAACTACAGGCTAAACCATGGGGTACCGCGAACCCAGCCGTTAAAGGGTAGGATAATGCGTGAGCGATAGCAGTGCGCGTAATACTGATCGCCATACCCGCTAGGGTTGCAGCACGTTGTAATTCACTTCGAGCAACTAAGTCTTTTGGCTCGGCCAATACTTGTTGTAGTGAATGGCAAATACAACTAATTGCTTGTTTGGCAAACACCTCTGATTCTTTGGTTTTATTTTTATTCCACAATGACTCAAGAGCGTGTGAAAGAGCATCCAACGCTGAATACAAGGTTTCATCAACAGGTAATGACAACGTCAAAGATGGATCTAATATCGCCACATTGGACTGAATACCATAAAGTGAATATTTTTTAGCCATATCACTTTGCCAAACAGTAGCAAATGGCGTCACTTCTGCACCGGTTCCCGAAGTTGTTGGGATGGCAATCAAGTTAACTTTGTTTACTACTTCATCAACTAACAACAAGTCATCTAATGATGTATCTGGATGGCTCAACAATGCACAAAATATTTTTGCGGCATCTATTACGCTGCCACCACCTAAAGCAATAACGTGATCAATGTTGTTGTGAGTAAACTGAGCAATGTGGGTTTGCAAATGTGATTTTTCAGGGTTAGGGGTGACATCGTCAAACACATACACTCTAGATGCTGTGCACTTATCAACGACTTGCGCGACCAAACCTCTCTTAGTAAAACCTTTGCTTGTTACGAGTAATATATTTCCTGTAGGCACAAAGCTAGGCAAAATCGATAAAAAATCGTCACACTCGATTATTTTTACATCCGAAAAATGTTCGAATGCAACACTCATTAGAGGCTTCCCACATGTTGCATAAAAGCATTTTTATTTTCTATTGGGCTGCTAGTGGGTCGCCCTAAGTTGTCTCTAGAGCCTTTTGCTATTTTTATTTCGAATAATATCGGGCCTGAATCTAATGCAATACTTGACCATGTTTTTGCGATTGATCCTTTATCTGATGCGCAAAAGTAAACTTTATAACCACTGGCTATCGCTAGCTTTTCGATATCTATTTCACCTGCCACAGTAGGCTGGCCACCAACCGACTCATGGCATTGGTTATTTAACACTATATGCAGAAAATTACTGCTCGAATGGCTGCCAATAATCGGCAGAGCACCCATATGCATTAACATCGAGCCATCTCCGTCTATGGCAATCACTCTGCGGTTCGGGGCAGCTAAGGCGACACCCATGGCGATAGATGATGTATGTCCCATGCCGCCTACCGTTAAAAAGTCAGAGGCAACTTCACCGCGCTGCTGTCTTAATTCAAACACTTCTCGAGACGTTTTTCCGGTTGTTGAGACAACAATATCATCGCTACCAAAAGCACTCAAAAGAGTATTCAACGCCTCTTCTCGAACCAGTGAATAAACACTGGGTAGCGGGTTAACAGACTTAAAAGCACTAAACGTACCTTTTTTAATTAACACTGCAACAGGGCGACTTTGTGCGATCATTCTTTCTAATAAAGGTGCTAACACAGCATCACTATCACACTGGCTATCCATTACCACATAAGGAATATTCATTATGGATAACTGTTGTTCAGTAATTTGACCCTGAATAACATGTTGCGGCTCATCTTTTACGCCGGGCTCTCCGCGCCACCCAATGATCAATAACATTGGAATGCTATACACTTGAGGGTCAGCTAAAGAGGTAAGCGGATTGACGGCATTGCCTAAACCAGAGTTTTGCATATAAACAGCGGCGGGAGCATGACTGCCAAGAAAGCGGCCCATGGCTAAACCTACTGCGTTGCCTTCATTCGCGGTGATGATATGTTGCTTTGCAGAAAAGTTATCGTCTATATATGCACACAAGTTTTTTAACAGTGAGTCCGGTACGCCACAGAAAAAATCTATACCATACTTACCCAGAACATCACAAAAACCTCGTGGGCTAATCATTATTTTCCACCTGGTATCAGCTCAAGTATTTGTTTAATAGGCATCATTTTGTCATCGACTTCTGCCGAACGCCCATTTGCCAAAATCGAGGTCGCTGTATCAACCATAGCCGGATAAGCACTGCGCAACAGCTGGTTTGCGTAGATGACAACACTCACGCCTTTAGCAATCAGTTCTGATTCATAAACGCTGTTGTAACTGGAAGGGACAACAACAAGGGTCTTCTTATTGTTTAACTGCGCATAGCGGTCACAGAACTCAAAGATTTCGTCAGGCGACTTTTCTCGGCTGTGGATCATAATGCCGTCAGCACCCGCATTTAGAAAAGCCTCAGCTCGCTGCATGGCATCGTCAATACCTTGACCAGCAATCAGGCTCTCAATTCGAGCGATAATCATAAAGTCATTGGTTGCTTGGGCATCTTTACCCGCTTTTATTTTTAAACTGAAGTTTTCAATACTGTCTTGAGTTTGTTCCACCTCAGTGCCAAACAAAGAATTTTTCTTTAACCCTGTTTTATCTTCGATAATTACCGCTGATACACCTAAACGTTCCAGCGTTTTTACCGTAAAAACAAAATGCTCAGTTTTCCCACCGGTATCACCGTCGTAGATGATGGGTTTAGTGGTCACTTCCAACACTTCATTCAAAGTGCTCATTCTAGACGAAACATCTACAGCCTCAATATCTGGCTTTCCTTTGGCTGTGGAGTCGGTCAAACTACTGCCCCACATACCATCGAATTCCTGCATTCCGTTTTCAGTTTCGACCTGGGTATTTTCGATAATTAAACCAGACAGGGCGTTGTGAATATCTAAAAACCGTAACAAAGGCTTGGCCGATAACAGTCGTTTAAGCGACTTTAATCTGATTTGTGGAGTGGTACCAATCTCTTTCATCGCTTTATGCAGCGCGGTTGAAGAAATACCTTGGGTATAAGGAACTTCAACCAATTCACCTTGCCATTGAGCTAGGCAGTCAATAACACTTTGGCGTACGTTTTTCTGCACGCCTTGTTGCCAATCATCACCATGCACAACATAATGTGGCTTAAATTCCTGTAAATTTGGTACGTAATCAAGGGTCGTTTGTGGAACAACTCGCGTAACGCCCTTAATGCTTTCAACCACTTGCAATCGTTGCTCAAATGTCATAAAAGGCACGCGCTTATAACTAGCAATGGCTTGATCAGTTAATAA
>QIJM01000133.1 GCA_003232445.1 Paraglaciecola arctica | reverse complement strand
AAAATAGGTCAACTATTCTTTCATTCAAGCGCCTTGATTAGGTGCCTTTAAATCTCGCTGAGTGGCTAATTGTTAGGATGGATTGGTATTATTCATTTTTACCTTCAGTAAAAAGCGAGTCCAGTTTCTGTTCATAAGCGTGATAGCCAAGGTAGTCATACAATTCCATACGTGTTTGCATAGTATCAACCACCGCTTTTTGATCACCATTAGTCAGAATAGATTGATAGACATTTTCAGCGGCTTTATTCATCGCTCTAAATGCACTAAGTGGATAAAGCACCATATCAGCACCCCACTCACCTAATTCTTTCATATTCCATAGCTCAGTTTGGCCAAACTCTGTGATATTCGCCAGAATTGGCACATCTAAAGCGTCAGAAAATGCACGATAATGTTGTTCAGTTTTTACCGCTTCAGCAAAAATTCCATCGGCGCCAGCTGCAACATAAGCTTTAGCCCGTTCTATGGATGCCTCTAACCCTTCTTGAGCAAAGGAATCAGTTCGAGCCATGATAAAAAAATCAGCATCGGTACGAGCGTCAACAGCGGCTTTGATGCGATCAACCATTTCTTCAGTGGAAACAATTTCTTTATTCGGACGATGACCACAACGCTTTTGCGCCACCTGATCTTCCATATGTACAGCTGCAGCACCTGCTTTTTCCATATCACGAATAGTTTTAGCGATGTTAAAAGCCCCGCCCCAACCTGTATCGATATCGATCAATAAAGGTAGGTCACAGGCAGCAGTTATACGCTGAACATCAACTAACACATCATTCAAAGAGGTCATGCCTAAATCAGGTAAGCCATAGGATGCATTAGCCACACCACCACCTGACAGGTATATAGCCTGATGGCCAATTTGTTTAGCCATCATCGCTGTATAAGCGTTAATGGTGCCAACAATTTGTAAAGGTTGATTGTCTTTTAATGCTTGACGAAAGCGTTGTCCGGGATTGTTCATAGGGTATTCATCCGTTTTTCGACGTTTTTACGTGATGCTGAAATATGCCGACGCATTAATATTTCAGCCAGTTCTCCATCTTTATCTTCGATGGCTTGAATAATGTGATGGTGTTCAGAAAATGCTCTTTTGGCGCGGGGGCTGGCCATACCAAATTGATAACGGTACATACGCACCAAGTAATATAACTCTTCGCACAAAAGGCGAATTAGTAGTTTATTTCCGCTGCCCATTACGATGCGAAAATGGAAGTCCAAGTCCCCTTCTTTTTGAATATACGCCTGACCTTGCTGTAATGACTCGTGCTGATTGTGCACTTCCAGTAAGTTTTTCAAATCTTCAATTTCTATTGAAGTCATATTTTGTGCCGCCAATCGACACGCCATACCTTCTAACGATTCCCTTACCCTAAAAAGCTCTAGCAGTTGCTCTGTCGACAATGTCACCACGCGATAACCAATATTGGCTTTGCGCTCAAGCAGACCGCAGCCTTCTAGGCGGGATAATGCGTCGCGTAATGTACTACGGCTGATTTCGTAGTATTTGGCTAGTTCTGGTTCACTTAACTTAGAGCCAGTTAAAATATGACCCTCAACAATACGCTGACGAAGGCTGGTAAATACCGTATCTGCACGAGTGATATTAGGCGATGTGTTAGTTGATGTTTGCAATGGGCTATTGTCGACAATAATGAATAATAAATCTAGTTTAGACATTATTTTCAATAATAACAAGGGATAACTGTCGACAATTAAACCAACTTCACAGAGGCAGATTGTTTTAGTTGAGTACAGTTTCTAAACTAGAAAGACAATAATCAACGTTCTTTTGGCTTGAGCCACATCCCATCACGCCGATCCGCCATACTTTACCGGCCAATGTGCCTAAGCCTGCACCTATTTCCAAATTAAATTCATTCAGCAATCTATTACGAACCTGCCCATCATCTACACCAATTGGAATTCGTACCATATTCAGTTGTGGCAAACGATAAGCTTGTTCAACAACAAATCCTAACTCTAGCTTTTCTAATCCTGCCTTTAAACTAAGGTGGTTTTTATGATGCCTTGCCCAAGCATGTTCCAGTCCTTCTTGATGTAAAATCAATAAGGATTCGTGTAAGGCATATATACTATTAACCGGCGCGGTATGGTGATAAGCGCGTTTTGTTCCCTTTCCCCAGTACCCCATTACCAAGTCCATATCTAAAAACCAACTTTGCACAGGATGTTTACGCTGTTTAATTACTGCGATAGCCTGTTCACTAAAAGACACAGGAGATAATCCGGGTACACAAGAAAGACATTTTTGTGTACCCGAATAAATAGCATCAATCTGCCAATCATCCACTTTTAATTCACTGCCACCTAACGACGTCACGGCATCCACTATGCTCAAGCAATCGAACTCTTTGGCTAGTTGGCACAATGCCTTAGCATCATTTAACACACCCGTTGAGGTTTCGGCATGAACAAAAGCTAAGGCTTTAGCATCGGGATTAGCCTGCAGTGCTTCTTTCACTTTATTCAGATCTGTGGGTTTACCCCATTCATCCTGCACCATGATAGCTTGCCCACCGCAGCGCTGAACATTTTGCTGCATACGTCCACCAAACACGCCATTTTGGCATACAATAATTTTGTCACCTGGCTCAACCAAATTAACAAAAACTGACTCCATACCCGCAGATCCCGGAGCCGAAATAGGCATAGTTAAGGCGTTGTTAGTTTGAAACGCGTATTGCAATAACTGTTTTACTTCATCCATTAGGTCAACAAACTTTGGATCCAAGTGACCGATGGTAGGTCTAGCTAAAGCGTCGAGAACTTGTGGATATACATCTGAAGGGCCTGGCCCCATGAGTACACGTGAAGGTGGTATAAACGATGAAAATGATTGAGACATAAATATTCCAAACTCAAACTAATTTATAATGCGATTTTTACAGCATTGACTCTTTGCTACAAGGCAAATATACCGAGGATAAGCAAGATAAATACTCAATCATCTAAGTATTTTTAAGTTGAATAAAGAATTTATCATTAAAAAACTAAACCCACATGAATAGACCCAAAAACGTCATTTATGAGCATTAAGATGTTGTCTTGCATTGATAATAAAATATTTTCTGAAAATTGTTTATTTTTTGTACACAGTTGTTCTATTATTACTAGTACAGTTACATTTTTTCACTTCAAGGAGCAAGTTTTACGGTTAGCGCACGGCTCTAACAAAGAGCCATTCCCCTAAGCTCGGACTAGTAATAGTTTCGGGCATTTTTTTGTCCCGAAGTTTAATACCAATCCATCCTAACATGCCTTTAACTGAGTTGAGAATCGTTTAGCATTCTCAACGTAATGCTGAGCGGATTGTTCAAGCATTTTTTGCTGCTGTTCAGGAATAGGTTTAATTATCTTAGCCGGCGACCCCATAACTAATGAACCATCGGGCACCTGCATGTTTTCGGTGATTAAACTGTTAGCACCTATTACGCAATACTTACCAATTTTTGCACCGTTTAACACCACGCTATTGATCCCAATTAAGCTGTAATCGCCAATTTCGCAACCATGCAACATCACTTTATGACCAATGGTGACACCTTTGCCTATCGTTAGAGGCACACCAAAGTCAGTGTGTAATACCGAGCCATCTTGCACATTGCTGTCTTCGCCGATTGTAATAACATCACAGTCACCACGCACCACTGCATTAAACCAAACGCTGCTGTTCTGATGCATCACGACTTTACCTACAACATGGGCACCTG
>QIJM01000649.1 GCA_003232445.1 Paraglaciecola arctica | reverse complement strand
ATGGGTTATATCGTTTATATTCTATATTCTTCCCATATCGACAAATATTATGTGGGCCATACGGGGGACAATGTTATTGAAAGGCTTAGAAAACACAATTCGAATCACAAAGGATTCACAGGTAAAGCCAATGACCGGGTTGTTGTTTATACCGAAATCTACAATGACAAACCTTCTGCTTATGCTAGAGAGCGATCCCTTAAAAACCGTAAATCACGCAATTACATAGAAAATTTGATCAACGCGACCAGATAGGGCATCCCGCTTTTTAGCGGGACGGTCCTAGGTTCGAATCCTAGTGCCATCACAAAGACCCTTGCCTTTTGCAAGTATTTTTTTGTTTATGAGTTATATCGTTTATATTCTATATTATTGTTGTCCGATTAAAATTATCCAGATCTATTTAAAGCCTTTAAAGCCTTGCTATTGTAAAGTTTAAAAGGTTTTTAAAATAAGACAGCTTGCTTTTGGATAATGTAATGAAAATTATAGGATGTAAAATTTACATATCACTACCAGACAGGTTATCAGTTGGTTACAGTCACATTTTTGTTCTTTATTCTAACAGCGACCTGTGCTGAGCCTGTCGCAGTAAGCGGTCTTACGTCCCTGCCTGCCTGCAGGTTTAACCGGACAGTACTGTTTTAGAATCATAAATCCTTTTTGTCATTCTTGACCAAAAAACAACGAACCAAAGGTATGATGGGGAACAGGGTGGTCTCTAAATGAAAAACAATAAAAAAGGCCTACTTTTCAGTAAGCCCTTTATCTGTTGCAGTTGAAAGAAACATTTTCCTAAAAAGAAAAGTGCCGATCAACCGTTATCAACGTTATTTTTTTCGATATTTTTCTAAGCACATCGATTTCCCTCATTTGCGCGGTAAGGGTGTCGAGTTCTAGATCAGGGAATTGTTTTCGGATGAATTCAATATGGTCCTCGTTCCCGCAATTTCCCGGACAGGCTTCAACGGTTTCGGATATTTTGATGGCCAAGGCTTTTCGATACGTTTCGTCCAATAATAAAAAATGGGCCTTGTCCAATGCTTTTAGGGCCGCCTTGAACTGGATCAAAATTTTATCGGGGTCGACATCCCCGCCCAACATTTTCACAAGCCCGTTTATTTGGCCTGAAATGCTCTGAAGCCTTGTCTTGATATCCTGGCTTAAATCTCGTGGTATCATATTCTTCAATTAATGCACAAGTTACGAAATGACCTGGGCGGCCGGCAAGTTCCTTGTTATGTATCAACAACAATTCGACCCTTCTTGTATTGGGGGGCAGCTAACGGTACCGTAGGAACAATAGACACAACAATCGCCCTCCTTTGGCTTTAGAAGAGTCTTGCAGTTTTCACATTCATAAAAAAACCGACAGGCAGTTGTAGGCATTTCTTCTTCTTTTTTGTGTCCGCAAACGGGACAGGTAATCGTTGATTCCAATACTACTGCCATCAATTAATTATTTTATATCCAGTATCCGATATGGCTTTTTCAATCGCCTCGATCTTTACTTTGCTTTCATCGAACTTGACAATGGTATTTGCAGTCTCATAATTGGCATCTACGGCCAATATGCCGTCCAACTTGTTGACTTCCCTTTCGATGTGTACTTCACAGCCTGTACAGGTCATTCCCTCTATATCGACCTTTATTTCCCTGACGTTCGATTGTTCCACAAAAACTACTTCTTTGGCGACTGGAGAATTGGGGTAGAAAATACCTGAATAGTAAGGGAAGGCCAACATAACCCCCGCAAATAGCGTCACAAACAATAAGAACTTTTTGGAATTGATAAATCTTGGCTTGTCATCCTCACACGCACAATCGATCTCCTCTTGACTTTTTGGTTTTAGCTTTTGATACCAAGCTATAGCCAAAACCAAGATGGTCAGGCCTATTAAATAAGGGCGGAAAGGTTCGACCCACGAGAATGTTGAAGCCGCACCAGTGGTTCCGGCCAACAATGCCAGTACGGGAGCAATACAACAGAGCGATGCGGTTATTGCCACAAATAACGAGGTTCCTACTAATTTTTTATCCAGATCCATAACTTATACCAATACGTTTTCATTTTTTAATAATTCGAACAGTGGAACGAGCATAAAGACCCTATCGGGATGTAGCACATAGAAAACGGTCTGGGCCTCCTTTTCCGAAAAAATCAAATTTCTGTCCCTGAGCTTCCTTAAATGTTGGGATATCGCAGAAACGTTCATCCCTAAAATATCGCTTAGATCACAGACACATAGCCGGCCTTCTTTTTGGAGCAGGAACAATATCTTCAAGCGCACCGGACTACCGGTCAAACTCAGTACATCAGAAATGGAAGTAAAAGAATCATCCAATTTTTCTATTGAGGATCTACAATCCATAATCTGCTTGGCATCTGCTTCTAGTCGGATACATATTTGTTTTTCCATACCACAAAGGTAAGTAATTTATTATTTAAGCAAATGCTAAAATAACGGTTCTCTAAAACGGCCGTTTTAGAGAACCGTCAATTTCTACCACGAACATATTCGATTCCAGTTCCATTCGCCTGCCTGTGCTGAATTTACTTGTGCTGAATTCATTTCAGTATTTCAGTATTCTTTTTAGTAGTTTCGAAAATTAACCTTTTACGGAACTAAAGCCTTTTAAAAAAATTGAGTTCCGACTTAGAGACTGTTTTGAAATGTATGATTAGAATTTTTATAGGTTATTTTTGGGCAGGATAAGGCAAAATTTTTAAGGATAGCAGGGTTATCGTTCAAAATTTTAACGAAATAATGCCCAAAAAGAAGCATAAAAAAATAATTGATACATTTCAAAACAGTCTCTTAGAGTCTAGCGCCCTATCGGACGCTTTTTTTGTGGATAGGGGGAAGAAAGAAAAACAGGCAATTTCTTTAGAAGTAGCGTAAAGGCAAATCCCATATGGGTAAATGTGGGACTAAAATCTACGGGATTGAATTAGAACCCCAGGAAAATTTACCGATATAAATCCTTCCAAATCTACTATGAAACTCGCAAAATTGTTTTACGTATGTTTTACCCTGTCAATAAAAAAAGGCCCCCGATCTCTCGGAGGCCCTTTGTTTTCTAGTAGCGGGGACTGGACTCGAACCAGCGACCTTCGGGTTATCAGCTTAACAAAAGCACAGGATTTCAGTTGGGCATGCTTTACCAACATCAAAGTGATTTCGGGAAATGGTATATGCAGTTTGCGTTGGTTTTTAATCCTGATTTCAGAAAAATAGAAAAAGAATAGTAATACCTGTATTGCATACAAAACGCTATTCCCGGACGAAGTAATTGACTTTCTTAAAACTTTAGTAGAGCATGAAACAATTAGTGACAGATATAAAAGTAGATGATTATGAAAACGACAATCATTTCAGCAATAATGACAATCTCGCTAACTTGGATAGGTTGTGAGCTGCCGCCTCCAAAGGAAGGCACGCCTTCAGAAGAGCAAATAGGAGAAAAAACTGACAGCATCGCATATGGGTGTGTTGAAATCCTAATAATTGATGAATGCCAATACATCATTTATAAAGAGAGGGACGGAACCAATAGAGCGTACGGGTATATGTCGCACAAAGGGAATTGCGACAACCCCATCCACTACTATCAAAGACATGATCCCTGACACTTTGCAGGTAGCGGATACTAACTGACATTGTAAATAAAAAATGACACTTATTGATAGGAATCCTGTGCCAGTCCAACTATCATTTGTTAGATGGCTGGCTTTTGGATTGAGAAATATTCCATTCTTTGGCCAATGGTGTATAGGACCTACATAAATCAGTATCTACGCTAACTACTTAAATGATATTCTAAGTAAGGTATTCCATTTTTATTAACGTATTCATCTTTTTTAAATTGATGACTCTGTCTCATTTTAGTGAAATGCTTGTCATTTCTCTCCGGGGCTCTGTTTATACTGATCATTAATATAGTTGCCAGGAATAACAGCGAAATAAATGCTGGTTTTATCCTCATGGCTGGAGTAAAAAGAAACGTATAGTTTGTTGTCCTTCCAAACAAGCCCCGGGTAACTGGTATCTCCCCCACTGGTAAATTCGACTATTTCTTTCAAATTGCCATTTCGATCACCCAGATATAATGCAGTTTTAGGGCCATCTTTTAAATATTTTCTACTCCCAAATATCAACTCAC
>QIJM01000653.1 GCA_003232445.1 Paraglaciecola arctica | reverse complement strand
GCTGTATAGGCTCAAAATCGTTCACAAATATTAAATCAGTATTTGCACGACTAACCAAGCAGAGCAACATTCCCATAAAAACAGTTAATTTTTTCATATTCCCACCAGTTTAATGTATCTATCATTCAAGGTATATTTCCACCGTTTTTGGCTATAAATAAGACCTCATTTCAATTACCCCAACCCCGATATAGAAAACACGTTTATAGCACAATCCCTTGATACGAATCTAGTGGTTTGCACTCTAATTCGCGTTTCTATATCGAGATTAGGGAATTATATATTCGAAGAAATCATATTTATTTTTCATTTAATTTGTTTTATTGCAAAAAAATCTGAATTGTAGCGGCTGAACTATTAAGTCTTACCTTCATATCCACACAGAAAGTGAGCCTTAACCAGAGGTCAATAGATTAACCAGTTGCTCCCTTATTTGTGTACTTTCAACAACTGGTTTATGGAGTTTTTGCTGATACGCTTTGAATTCTAAGTCAAAATTTTCAATAATTTCATGGTCAAGGCTAAAACATGCAGTCAAAATCATTTTTTTCATGAATATTTTTTGGCTTTTACTCCATATAGCGTCTAAATTACAATAACTTTTGAAATCATCAAAACTTTTTAATGTGTGTAATTGTGATTTAATCCATACAGCAAAAATACTATCAAGTTTATCTAGCTCTGCTAATTGATTTTGCAGCCATTTAATCTTTACTTTTACTGCTGTTATTGTTGCACTGTACAAATACTCTGTAACAATAGATTCTACACTGCTGCCGAAATAAGCTTCTTTATATATTAAGGCTTTTTGAACAAGAAAATCAGCATGTAATTTAGGGTTCATCTTTTCAGGCATATTTGACTGCATCATGAACTCTATAATATTTTTGGCATAGCTTGGGTCTTCTGTACTTTGTAATGCCCATAATGCAAGCACATATAGTTCAAAAACATCAGGGTTATCTCGTTTGTAGGCTAAATTAAATGACTCCATGATATTTGCAATGGCAATGTTTGTATCGTTCTGGATTAAGTTTATCCTTGCAAGTTTTGCATGAACCATAGCTGATATTCTTTTTTGTTGCTGAATATGATTTAATATTTCTATTGCTTCAAGTAGTATGGATTTTGACTCATCAATTCTTCCAGTTATTCTCAATAGTGTAGAATATGGCATGTATATTCGAGTTAAATTAGGATGTTTTTCATCCACTTCTTTTAATAAACCAATAGCCTCGTCAAAATATTTCTGTGATGCTTCATAATCACCAGCCTTACCCTTAAGGGTTGCGAAGTTAGTTAGTGCCGAGGCAAGCATTACTGGCTGATCTTTTTCAGCTTTTAATATCTCAATGGCTTGTAAATACTGATTCTCTGCCAGTTCTGCTTTGTTAAATCCAATATTTACAACAGCCATGGAGTTATACATGCTTGCCAATAGCAAAGGTGCAATATCTGGGTGTATATCTATCCAATCTTGTGCTTTCTTTCCTATTTCTGCAGCTTTCTCAGTTTCATTAAGATATGAGTGAACCTTACTTAGTAAATAATAGGCGTTTAGTCTATGTTTAGGGTTTACATTGGTTAATGACTCTAAATCGCTTAAAAACTGATAAGCTTGTTTTTTAGATTTTTGTAAATCATCAACTGATCCAGTTAAATGATATATTGTGATTCTTCTTGTTAAATATTCATCACTACCAAGTTTGCCATACAGTTTTAATGCTTTCATAGACCTTTGGTAGGCTGTCAGAGCCTCGATATAGAAACCCTTAGAGTCATATAAATGGCCAAGTTTTTTATAAAAAAAATTTGCAAGCTCGGGGTCTGATTGTAATAATTTTTCCTGTTGTGCAGCCATTTTTTCAAAAAAACCAACCATCAATCCACTGTCCTCAAACCCCTTGTTTATTATTGGATTCGCCTGAACAAATAAAGCATCAATTAATGCAAAAGAGCTTTCTTTTTTAGACTGTTGTATTTGATTTTTTATTGCTAAATTGTGAACTAAAAAAGATGAAGCAATGATAGTAATCGACAAAGTAACTGTCAAAATACTCAAAACACGATTTCTTTGATAAAACTTACTCAAACGATAATTCCAGGAGTCAGCAGAAGCACTAATTGGTTTACTCTGTAAATACTTATCTAAGTCGCTGGCAAAGATTTCCATAGAAGCGTATCTCTTGCTTAAATCAATATGCATTGCACTAAAGACAATGTTTTTTAAATCTTTATCCAGCCTTGATTCCTTGAGTAGCTTGTTAATATAATTAACATCATCTTGTGGACTGTAACTGGCAATATTGGTTTTTGGTAAAGGCGATTTTTTTGTTAAAAGCTGTAACAATACCGCCCCTAATGAGAATACATCGGTTTGGATGTTGACATTTTTGCCTAATATTTGCTCAGGAGAGGCAGAATCCAGAGTAAATACCTGGGTGGAAGTGTTGCCGCTTTTATAGGTAAGTTGACCAATACCAAAATCAATCACTTTTATATTGTCCTGCTTGTCAACCAGTAAATTTGATGGCTTAATGTCTCGATGAATAACTAAATTGCTGTGAGAGTAGGCAAAAACTCTGGCGAGTTTAAGGATAAGTTTTACTATTTGTTTGGTGTTTAAATTATTGGTTTCACTGTAATCTACAATAGTTTGAGCAGAGTCAATGTATTCCATAACCAGATAGTTGGTACCATCGTCAGTTTTGCCACTGTGATGAAATGACACAATATTAGGATGTTCAAGTTTGGATAAAATCAATTGTTCTCGCTTAAATAACTCTACTGATTTACCAGTAAAAATGTAAGGGGACAATACCTTTAACGCCACAGGTTTTTTAATACCAACCTGAATACTTTCAGCCAAAAAAACAGATGACATACCACCTTTAGCCAACAGTTTTATTATTTTGTATGAATCTATAGTCTTACCAATAATATTCGTACTAATTTCATTGGTTTTATCAATGATTGAATTAAAATCATTAGAATCAAGAATAGATTGTTCCTCATTCATACGAGATAAAATATTACTTATTTTAGTGCGAACGTTATTGCTTAGTGTTAATGAGCTCACATATGACAGTGCTTCATCATGGTCTAATTCCTCAATGTTTTTACAAATATCAATGGCCTGTTTCCAGTCACGGTCATCGCCTGTAGTATCGTCATTGTTAGGCATCTGTTGCTTTTCTCTCGTCTATAAAATTAACTAAAATAGCTTTGGCTAACAACCACTTCCTGTAGATTTTGGTTTGATTGCTGTCCAGTAATTCAGCAATTTCATCTAGAGAAAAGCCACTGAAAAAACGTAATTCCACAATATTAAGCAAATCTTTATCCATTTTTTCTAGTTTATTTAAGGCATAATCAAGCTCAATAATATCGGTTTGAAATGTATCATCAGCAATAATTTGAGTGACACTAAACTGTGTGGCACTGCTTTCTTTAAGATTATATTGTTTACGAATAAGATCTACCAAAAAAAACCGCATACATCTAGCGACTAAAGAAAAAAAATGTTTTTTATTTTTTAAATCAACACTAACAGAATTGGTTAATTTAATATAACACTCATTGACTAATAACGTGGGAGTGACACCAGCAAGGTTGTGGGTTTTTTGTAGTTGTCTATTAGCAATTTTTTTTACCTCTTCAAACACTTTATCAAGTTTGTTTTGATCAAGTAAAGTATCATTATTTAAAAATTCAGTAATATTTTTAAGAGTACCCATAGTAGTAATTTAGTAATAGCTAATTTTAATACGCCATACTCCATTCTGCATACAGCCTTTTAACCAGTCAATATTTATATGCGGCAACATACAAACCTGTGATTTTCTTCACGTTTTATCAAGATAACTAAAATTAAGTGAATTTTTTTTATGCTTTCTTCGAATATATAGATGCTTAAATTAAAAATGAGAAAAAAATGAAAATTTACTTAATGTTATTGTTATTGTTATGTATAAGTAACGCACACAGTCAAATTATTGGCAGTGAAGTTTGGGATTTGGATTCACCAGGGATGGTTACAAGCGGAACAAGCTTGCTGGACAGATTAGGCGAAACACTGTCTCGTGGTGATTACAACGGTGATGGCTGGCAGGATTTGGCCATAGGTATTCCCCAATATGATTTCGAACTATTTGGAACCACTGTTAACACAGGAAAAATGGGAGTCAATTTCTGTTTCAAACCTTTGAAACAGAGCCCCCGAACGTTGAAAACTCAAATGGTCTGGAGGCTAATGACCTTTTTGGGGAAAGTTTGGCCAGTGGTGATTTTAACTGTGATGGTATTACTGACTTGGCCGTTGGGACACCAGAAGAAGACGTAACAGTTAATGGCGAGCTCAGAACCAATGTAGGTGCAGTTAATATTTTTTATGGTTCTGATACTGGCTTTGCCGTTGGCGGACAGGGTTCAACCTTTTTGTTGCAAGGTACAGGTCTTAATAATGCTGCACTCCATAGTGAAACTGGTGATCGGTTTGGCTGGAGTATGACTGCAGGGAATTTTAATGGCGATGTTTCAAGTGGGAACATCTGTCATGATTTGGCCGTATCGACTCCGTTTGAAGACATTGGCCCAATGGGTCAAAATCATGGTCTAGTTGATATTTTTTATGGTCGCATCTTAGGGATATCAGGTGATAATCGAGACAGACTAAGTCAAAATAGTTTTAATGCAGATGGTGTTGCCGAAAGTAATGATCAATTTGGCAGAAGCCTGGCTGCTGGTATATT
>QIJM01000386.1 GCA_003232445.1 Paraglaciecola arctica | reverse complement strand
CCGAGACCGGCTACAAAGAGGCTATTTATATTTGTAGTGCCAGTGATGGAGCAGGTGAGTTCTGAGTTAACTAGTCTGCTGCTTTTCTTATGTCGTGTTACACACAGTCCTGATTGACATAAAAATCAATGACGTCGTCATAATTTTTTACAACTAAAGCGATATATATAATTGACTGTTTCAATATCATTTTCCTTTTTGCCTCGCCAAAATTACCAATAAAATTCCACCTAATATCACACTGGCAGATACAGCGAGGTGTAAATCAATCGGCTCTGCTACTAGCAATACACCGCCTGACGCTGCCCAAATTGGAACCGACAACTGACTGACCGCCGCTATGCTAGGTTTCAAGTATGGTAGCACGGCATACCAAACTGAATAACCTATTCCTGAGGCTAATGCACCAGAGCCGATAGTGTATAGCCAGCCTGGTAAACTCATCTGAAGCCCAGTGGTAAGATAGACCCAAACTAATGCGATTAACACCACTGGTAGTAGCCGGATAAAGTTGCTTGCAGTATCCAAAAGAGGTTGAGTAGACTTTGCCCCTATCAAACTATACATACCCCAAGCGACACCAGCTGTACTCATTAATAAACAGCCAATTAAGCTGGGCTTTTCAAGCTCTGGATAGACAAAATAGAGAAAGCCGAGAAGTGATAAACTCATACCCACAAATTCTTGTTTTCTCATTTTAACGCCTGCTAACCAGCCTTTAAGTAACATAGTAAATTGCACACAAGCGAATAAAATAAGTGCACCAGTAGCCGTGCCTAGCGTTACATAGGCATAGGAAAATCCGGCGGCATAAATAAATAAGTAGATTGCACCTGCATAACTGCCGAATTTACTTATTTTACTGAGCGTTGCTTTGTTTTTGATAGCGACAATAAGCGCCAAAGTGAGCGCCGCAGATAACAGCCGAATTGCAGTGAAATCTGCTGGGTGGACTTGTTCGGTATTAAGAGCTAAGCGACAAAGTACTGAGTTAGCAGCAAAAGCAAATAGTGAAACTAGAGTGAGTGGAATAACTTGAAGGGTATTCACTGATATTTATATCAGCAGCCAAGTAGCGGTACCTAAAAAGGCGAATATACCCACTACATCAGTAATAGTGGTTAAAATTACACTGCCCGCTAAAGCCGGATCTATTTTTAATTTTTTCATGATGATGGGCAAACTTGCACCTGCCAGTCCGGCGGCGACCATATTGATCAGCATAGCAAAAGCGATGACTGCGCCTAACATTAAATCTTGTTTCCAAATGGCAATGACCGATGCAATCAGCACGGACCATATCACGCCATTTAAAAAACCAATGGCTAATTCTTTGCTGATCAACCATCTGGCGTTAGCTGAATTCACATGACCCAGCGCCATACCACGAATAACCAAGGTAAGGGTTTGATTACCCGCTACACCGCCCATACTGGGCACTATGGTGTTGAGGATTGCCAACACCGCCAGTTGGCTTAAGGTTGCTTCAAATAAGTCACTTACAGCAGCTGCCATTAAGGCGGTAAGCAAGTTAACACCTAACCAAATTGAACGCCGCTGGGTACTTTTGACGACGGGTGCGAAGGTATCTTCTTCATCGTCTAAACCGGCCATACTCATCATTGAGTGCTCTGCGTCTTCACGAATAATGTCTACCACGTCATCAATAGTAATACGGCCTAACAGATGATTGTTTTCATCTACCACAGGGGCGGATAACCAGTTGTAACGCTCAAATAAACTGGCTACTTCGTTATCCATCATGCTGACAGGGATCGCTTCAGAGTCTTTTATCAAGGATTCTACTGGTGTATCAGGCGCAGCAGTAATCAGTTGGGTGAGCGCGACGCCACCCATTAATTTGTCATTACGGTCAACGACATAAAGGGTATCGGTATTTTCTGGCATATCGCCTTTGAGGCGTAAGTAACGCAGTATAACGTCGACGTTAATTTCAGCGCGTAAGGTAATAGTGTCGGTGTTCATGATGAAACCAGCGGTTTCTTCGCCGTAAGACAGACCTAATTCTGCTCTTTGCCTGTCTTGCCCGTCCATCGCGGCCAACAAATCTTGGGAGACCGACTCAGGCAGGGTGCTTAGAGTTTCAACCAAATCATCTGTGTCCATCTCTTCGAGGGCATCAGTGATTTTTTCTGGCAACATTTTGTCGATGATGCCATTACGCACATCTTCAGATAGTTCTTCGAGTACATCGCTGTATAAATCAGGCTCGATAAGCTGCCAGATATCCAAACGATTACGGCTGCGGCTTGATTCCAAAAGTAAGGCAACATCACAGGGTTGCAACTGTTGCAACATGTCTTTGGCTAGCTCAGTTTGGCCATCACCTAATGCCTCATTGATGGCATGTAGTTGGCTGTCACTGCTTTTGGCTTCGAAGGTCTTTGGCATGGCTTAGGTAAACTTACTCATTATGAATAATACCATATATGGTATTAAATGGTTTTCTGCATATTGGTGTGAAGCGTTAGGATGTATAGGTATAAATTAAGATTGCTCTGCCGTTAGTGACAGACCGCTGTTAATTATTCGTCTTCATTAAACCTTGTGACTATAAGTGTTTCTACTGCATCCAACGCCGCTTGTGCATCTTTTCCTTCACTCACCACTTTAACTTCTTTACCTTGGTGACTTTCGAGCATCATTAAGCCTAGTACGCTGTTGGCTGAGGCTTGCTTGTCACCTTGGTGCAGGGTGATTTCTGCATCAAATTTATTCGTTAGTTGAACTAGCTGTGTGGCTGCTCTGGCGTGAAGCCCTAATTTGTTGATGATAACTAGTGTCTTTTCAAGAGTCTGCATAAGAGCGTGTCTATCTATTCTGTTCGCGGTGGCGAATTTGTACATCAGGGTGAGAGTTGCTAAAGGTTTTGGCTAAGGTTTCGGCAACATAAACTGATCTATGCTGACCGCCTGTGCAACCAATAGCTACGGTCACGTAACTGCGATTATTGCGCTCTAAATGGGGTAACCAAGTGGAAATTAAGTTTTGAATTTGCCAAATAAATTTAGTCACTATGGGTTGTGAGCCTAAAAATATCTGCACTGGGGTGTCTAATCCTGTTAGGTGTTTGAGGTCGGGTTCCCAGTGAGGGTTAGGTAAAAAACGCCCATCAAAGACGTAATCTGCGTCTTTGGGTATGCCGTGTTTAAAACCAAAGGATTCGAATACCAAGACCAGTCTAGAGCTTTTTTTGCCTAAAATACGTTCACGGACTAATTCAGCTAGCTGGTGGACTGATAGTTGGTCAGTGTCTAAATACAGATCCGCTCGTTCGGCAATTGGTGCGAGCAATTCACTTTCAGCTCGAATAGCATCAGACAATGACTTATTTTGTTTAGATAAAGGATGCAGCCGTCTGGTTTCGCTAAAACGTTTAATCAACATGTCATCGCTGGCATCTAAATAAAGTATGGTCATGTCCCAAGTGGAGGGCAGGTAATCAAGGATTTCTACTAGCTCATTAGGGTTTTTGGGTAAGTTACGTACATCAATACTAACGGCAACTTGATCGTATTCATCCACTACAGTATGAGTGAGTGTTGGCAAAAGGTTAACTGGGATATTATCTACGCAATAGTAGCCAAGATCCTCTAACGAGCGCAGTACGATAGATTTACCTGAGCCTGAGCGGCCACTAATAATAATAAGTTTCATTTAGCCTAATGCCTTGCCTCAAATAATTCTTGGTCTGTTTTAGCTTTGCGCATTCGGCTTAAGATGTCCTTATTGTTCAGTTTTGTAGCAATAGCTGACAAAGTGTCTAAATGTTCTGATGCTTTATTTTCGGGTACCAGAATAGCAAGAAAAATGTCAACGGGTGCATTGTCGATGGCGTCATAATTGATTGGCTTTTCACTGGTAACTGTAGGCGACCATGTGGCAGTGCAATGCCATTGCCAATGCCAGTGCTGCCCATTTTTTCTCTGCATGTGAGACTAGACAAAATAGTGGCTTGATCGATATCTATTAAATATTGATTAGCAATTTGACTAATGAGTTCAAGTACTCGTTTTTTACTGGTTCCCTGAACTGCACATAAAGTACAGTCAGGGTGAAGGATATCTTTTATTTCCATTATAGGTTCTAATTGTGGTTAATAGTTGACGTCATCAATGGCGTTTAATTTTTTCCTTGTGTTTAATCACTTGTCGGTCAAGTTTATCGATTAAAGCATCTATTGCTGCATACATATCTGAATGCTCAGATGTAGCAAACACCTCTGTTCCACTGAGGTGTAAAGTGGCTTCAGCTTTTTGGTTCAGCTTTTCCACTTTTAAGATCACATGCACATTGTTTATATGATCAAAATGTCGTTCCAGTTTGGTAAATTTTGTATCGACGTAGTCTCTTAAAGAATCTGTAATATCTACATGATGACCGGTAAGGTTAATTTGCATATCGCCTCTTCCTTCTTCAATTTGCCTAAAGCAGGCTCTTACGTTGGTTAGACGGTGGGATCAATAGTGATTCCCGGTATTTTGCTATTGTTCGCCGCGCCACCATAATACCTTGGTCGGCCAACACTTGTGCAATCTTGCTGTCACTTAAAGGTTTACTGGGTTTTTCTGCTGCCACTAACTTTTTAATCAATGCTCTGATAGCAGTCGAGGAGCATTCTCCGCCAACATCAGTGGCTACGTGACTAGAGAAAAAGTACTTCAGTTCAAAAATACCTCTTGGGGTATGCATGTACTTTTGTGTTGTGACTCTCGAAATAGTTGATTCGTGCATATCTACCATTTCAGCGACATCGTTCAACACCATAGGTCTCATCATTTCGGGACCGTGTTCAAAAAATCCCATCTGCTGTTGTACTATACAATTTGACACTTTGAGAAGAGTTTCGTTGCGACTTTCTACACTTTTAATAAACCACTTGGCTTCTTGTAAATGTGAACGAATAAATTGACTTAACACTTTTACTCATCGCCGCATATTGCTGATTAACATTGAGTTTAGGCAGGCTGTCGGGGTTAAGTTCCACTGTCCACCGGCCATTCTTTTTAGCTACAGATACATCAGGGATCACATATTCAGAATCACCTGTGACTATGGCGGTGCCAGGTCTGGGATTAAGGGTTTTCAACAAACGCATAGCTTCGCGCAACTCTTCTTCTTTGAGACGAGTTTTACGCATAAGAGTACGATAGTCTTTACTACCAATAAGATCGCAGTAATCAGTAATCAGCATCTTGGCTTCTTCTAGCCAAGGTGTATCTGGCGCAAATTGGCGTAGTTGGATCAGTAAACATTCTTGCGCGCAGCGCGCTCCAGAGCCTATGGGGTCGAACATCTGAATACGCTTAAGTACTACTTCAACTTCGTCAAGTTCAATCTCTTCGTCATCCATACTGGCCATGACTTCTTCTGTACTGATAGTCAAATAACCCGCTTCATTGATAGAATCTATAATAGCCATAGCGATGCCAATATCGGTATCGCTAAAATGGGTTAGACGCATTTGCCAAAGCAAATGATCTTGAATGTTGTCTGTGGTTTCGCCTTGGAATACTTGGTCGTCATCGCCTGCTGAGCCTGCACTGCTCATAGAGGCTGGAGCTGATGAAGCGCTTAGATATTCATCCCAAGTACTGTCTAGGGGTAAATCTTTTGGTATATCATTGTTTTGCAGGGCATCGCCGCTTTCGACACTATCTGCATTCACTTCAACTTGCTCGTTTACGCTATCTTTGCTATCAGCACTGTGGTTAGTTTCAAGAGCCTTTTCGCCGCTACCACTATCAATTTGCTCGTCTACTTCTAACAAAGGGTTAGAATCCAGAGCTTCTTGAATTTCAGCTTGTAAGTCCAAAGTAGACAACTGCAAGAGCTTAATAGCTTGTTGCAACTGCGGTGTCATTGTAAGTTGTTGGCTAAATTTTAGCTGTAAAGAGGGTTTCATTCACTTCTTATGTTTAATCTGTTGTTATCAGCCGAGTTAAACTGTTCATTCTAGAAATCACCGCTGTGTTATCGAAGCTATACCACTTTAATCGTATATAAACTAAATACTCATGAAGTTTGCCTGCTTGACGGCTCTGCTGAGATCCAAATATTTTGAGTTAATCTTGAGTTTAACTATAGCCTGAATTGCTCACCTAGGTATACATCTCTTACACGTTGATCACTTAAAACTTCTTCCGCAGTGCCAGATGCTATCAACTCGCCATGGCTAACTATGTATGCTTTTTCACATACATCTAAGGTTTCACGTACGTTGTGATCGGTAATTAATACGCCTA
>QIJM01000579.1 GCA_003232445.1 Paraglaciecola arctica | reverse complement strand
CAAACACAAATTGACCCAAGCTTTATTATCAAGCTAATTCAGTCGCAACCGAGAATTTACAAATTGGATGGGCCACAAAAACTTAAATTTAACGTGCCTACTGAATCCGCCAAAGATAGACTTGAACTGTTTAACAATATGCTAACCGAGTTTAGCCAACAATTAAGAGCTGCTTAATGACAGATAGAATGACTGTTGATCCTTTAAAACAAATGACTAAAGGGGCTTTTTTGGCAAAAATAGCCCTTGCAGCCTTGTTTAGTACCAGTGTTTTAGCTCAACCCGCGCATTCGGCAGAGCAAAAGTGGTGGTTTGATGTTGAGGTGATTTTATTTGAACGCAATTTAGATGCGGCCAATATATCTGAACAGTTCAAACAGTCTCGACTTGAACAGCCAACCAGCGACTTTATTGATTTGCTTACGCCCTATCTGAAACCCGATTTAAGCTATTTACGGGCTGGTCTGCCGTATTGCCGTGCTTCAAACCGACGAGCAGTACAAACCCAATATGAACAAGATTTTGCCTTTCCCTTGCCAGTAGGCGAAACCAACGAGTCATCTTCAGCACAGCTAGATGAACAACTAGAACAAGACCAACAAACAGGCCAAGGTTTAGCAGTCAACTCTAATGAAATACCTGAAGAAAGTTTTCAATATGAAGTGGCTACAACAGATATATTTGCGCAACCCGATGACACAATATCTTTGACTCAAACAACTGACACTGAGGGTGCTAGTCCATCTCACTCAGAACAAAATAACAGCGGTAATTTAGCCCAACAAGCAAACATAAAATTAGCGGCAGAAATCAATTTAGCAAGACCCCCTCTTCAGGTCGAATTTATCGAGTGGCAAATCCCTAGCGAATTCCTTTGTGCCTACGCAGAACAGATTGATCCGTCTTTTGCGTCAATTAATTCGTTGCAAAATGTTGTATTAGGCCAGCGCGCACTGCATCAAATAAAGCGCGTTCCAGCTATCATTAACGGTACTGAGTGGCACCAAAAGCGCAGCATGTTTTTATTACCCACATCAAGTATGCAGATGGGTGACCTTTACGACAAAATCAAAAGACAGCGTGATATCACCCCAATCCTGCATCTAAACTGGCGACAAGAAGTTAAATTTGGTCGAGATAATGGGCAAACATTCAGGTTATTTGCTGGAGAAAATTTTGCAGAACAATTTGATGCCAGTGGTTTACCTTTAGTCGACGATACAGATAGTTTATTTGATAGTCTGAATCAATCAACAGGCGAGTTTTATATACCTGAACAAGAACTAACGGGTTTAACCCCAGAACAGCAACAAGCACTTTTAGCAGGTATTAATGGTTCAGGGACTGTTGCTGAAGATTTATTTGCGAGAATTGCCACTGCATTGGCAGACGACACGCCTGTCAATATTGGTCAAGCCGATGGTCAAACGGAGCAGCAGACGGCCAATACTGATCCCGCAATCCTTAAAGAACTCTGGCAATTAGACGGTGGGATAACCATATATCTGCGCAATGTAGGGCGTGTGCCCTATTTGCACATCGATAGTAATTTGGATTTCAGACAACCCATATTTGACCCGAAGAAAGCCCCGCAAATAGAAGGCTTATCGGCTAATTTGTCTGAGCAAGGTGTAATAGCGGTCAACCAACTGCAACAACCCAACTATCTGCAAAGTGTTAATTTTAATCAGCTAAGACGTGTGATCAGTAAACAAGTACATTATTTCGACCATCCACTATTTGGCATGGTTGTGCGCATTAATCGTTATCGTAGGCCAGCAGTACAAATTGATGATGTCGAGTCAGCCACACAAGACAATTAATGGCTAAAGCAAATATATTATACGACGACAAACAAAAGGGTCAACACGCCCTACTTTGCATAGAATTGATCTAATACTTTGCTAGCGACTTGGTAGTCAGTGGTCTTTTTCAGGCTAGAAAAATCTAATCCAACAGCTTTTCTGAGGCTTTTAATTCTATCTAAACTATTTTTATGCAAACCCATGTCTGAGGGTAAGCCATCAATCACCTTAGCTGCCCCTTTTGGATCATTACACACCAACACCATGTCACAGCCTGCAGCTATAGCCAGCTCTGCACGCTCTACAATATTGCCCATTTGTACAGCACCTTGCATAGACAAATCATCTGAGAATACGACCCCATTAAAATCCAGTTCTTGGCGTAAAATCTGTTTGATCCACTTTTGTGAAAAACCAGCAGGCAAATCATCAACATCAGGATAAACCACATGGGCTGGCATCACAGCGTCGAGCAAACCTTGTTGATGAATAGATTTAAAAATAGCCATATCGAGCGCAAATATATCCTCTCTACTGCGTTTATCCACCGGCATCGCGATATGGGAATCCTCAAGTACGTTGCCATGCCCTGGGAAATGTTTACCCGTGGCAGACATTCCAGCTCGATGCATACCTTTGATAAATTCGCTGGCTAATTGAACAATTTTTTCCGGTTGCTGGTGAAAGCTACGATCACCAATGACTTCTGATACACCATGAAGATCAAGTACAGGAGCAAAACTAATATCGATATCAAAAGCTAAAAGTTCAGCTGCCATTAACCAGCCAAATTGCTCACATAAATAGTCCGAGTGCTGAGTGTCTTCATTAGATTGAAGGGCAATACTACCCATTGCAGGAATTTCACTAAACCCATCACGAAAGCGCTGCACCCTTCCCCCTTCATGGTCTGTCGAGATCAAAATGTCGTTACGCGTAACGCTTCTGGCATGCCGAACCAAATCTGAAAGCTGTTTTTGATCATGATAGTTGCGGCTGAATAAAATAAGCCCGCCAACTAAAGGATGATCGAGAATATCTATCTCTTCGTGTGTCAGTTCAAAACCTGACACATCTAACATCAATGGCCCCATCAATCAGTGCTCTTCTTTTTGGTGGTCTGCAAATTTAATGGGCATACTATACCCAAGCCACTTTAAAATGCACGTTTCAGCGGGAGTTTTAAGCGGTGTAGTCAATCAAATAATCCAAACGAAAAATATGACTTTCAAACTGTCTCATGGTTATACTCTGGCAAATCGTTATTTATGATGTTTTTCAATGAAGTTTAAAACCGTAGGTTTAATTGGTAAACAAGCGCATCAAGGTGCAAATTTAAGTCTCAAGGCGTTAATCGTCTATTTGACTAAACGTGGTTGTCGGGTATTAGTCGAAACAAATACCGCACAAGAATTAGATTCAAATGGTTTTGAACCCACAGATATAACAGAAATTGGTAAACAAGCTGACTTAGCCATAGTAGTCGGTGGTGATGGCAATATGCTTGGCGCAGCAAAAGTACTGGCTGAGTTCAATGTGGCGGTGGTAGGTGTTAACCGAGGTAACTTAGGTTTTTTAACCGACATTAACCCTGATGATTTTGAACCGCAACTTGATAGTATTTTTGACGGCGATTGCCAAAGAGAACAACGTTTCTTATTAGAAGTTGAAGTCTATCGAGATGGTAAAATCCAAAGCAAAGACTCTGCGATAAACGAAGTTGTCATTCATCACGGCAAAGTAGCGCATATGATGGAATTTGAAGTGTATCTGGATGATAACTTTGTATTCAGTCAACGCTCTGATGGATTAATTGTGGCCACACCTACAGGCTCTACAGCTTATTCACTATCAGGTGGCGGGCCAATTCTCACGCCCAATTTGGATGCTTTAACCTTAGTCCCTATGTTTCCGCACACATTAAGCAGCCGCCCCATAGTGGTGGATGCCAACAGCACAGTAAAATTAAAAATATC
>QIJM01000597.1 GCA_003232445.1 Paraglaciecola arctica | reverse complement strand
AAAAAGATTATTGCAGCTACAGCTATTACTTTCGCAGCCATAATGCCAGCTCAAGCAGAGTTTGTATTAGATTCATTTGATTCATATGACGCTACTGTTGAATTATTAGCAGCTGGCGGAGTTGTAAGTCAAACTGTTATTAACCTATCAAATGGTGTGTCTGTAGACTATGAGGTTACTGCTGCTTCATCATTTATCACAGTTGATAATTCAACTTTCCCTGGTAGTGGTGTTCAGAATGGGATTTTATCATATTCTGCTTCTAACACTTTAGGCTCAGTAGACATTACTTGGTATGATGCAGATGCTTCTCCTGGTGGTGGTTTTGCTACAGGCCCTGGTAACAGTACTGACTTTACTGCTTTTGGTGATAACATTTTCATTGATTTATTCGATGCAACTGACGGTGATTTCACTATTGAGCTTGTAGTATCATACTTTGATGGTATGGCTACACAAATGGTAAACTACATATTTGGTGTTGCTGATGGCACTGATGGCACGCTTTTAGTTAACTTTAATGAATTCGCTGGTGTAGATTTCACTCAAGTGGTTTCAATACAAGCCATTATTACTGGTTTAGATGAAGATAACGATTTCGATATTGATGCTGTTGGTATCGTTCCAGAGCCTTCTTATTAGGTCTTGGTCTACGTCGTCGTAAACTAGTCTAATTCTGACTAAGTTACTTAAGACATAAAAAAACCTCGCTTCGGCGAGGTTTTTTATTTTAATGTAAAAAATTACATTTTAGTTTTCTGAAAATTTTGTCTTAACCAGCTTATACAACCGATCTTCCGTACCACGTTTAAGAATAAATCTGCTGGTATACAATCGATGATGATTTGTTGTCGTTCTTTTGTTACACACGTTCTTCTCCCTCAATATACATGATGGTGACCCCCTGAAAACACTGAAACAGCTAACGCGCGGTAGGGTTTTGATAAGGTTTCTTCTTCATGTTACCTGATAATACTCACGTGTAGGCTGCGCGCCTTGCGAAGGGCGTCCTGCACCCGCGTATACCGGCACCTTGTTAATTTGGCTATCGCGACCATCAAATAAGGTTGTTTGGCTTCCCACTGCGTTGACAGCTTTTGCATCCTGCTGGCAAGCAAACTCTTGCTGACCCAATTTTTTAAAGGACTTGCGGCCTTGTTCAAAGAGTATGGACCTTGTGTGGTTAAGCTTTCTTGACCGTCATAATCAACTTCTACAAAATTCAGCGTTGATTGCGCGAGTGGTAAAAGCGATCAATCGATTACGGTATTGACCAAACGCTTACGCAAAATTATTATATAAGTTACCTTAATCTTCAAAACTAAGTACAACAGATGTATCCAATCTATTGGTTCTTGCCTCCTTGGGCAGAGGAGTAATCGGTTTGCCTATTCGAAGTATCCATTGTATTTCTCTGCTGCCTGCATTTAGATAATTACGGTATTTTGTAATGTTAGAGGTTATCGATGGTGCTTTGATACCTGTTGAAGTTAATACATTACTCTTAACTTTAACGTTAGAGTTAAGTATTTCAGTACTCAGTGTTGATGGCTGAAAGGCATAACCCAAACTAGTCAGTTTAAGCATAATATTAAACATGTCGGCACCGGCTTTAATTTTTTCTTCTAGGTCAAGGTTTGGATTGAGGGTAAATATAAGTGCGCTTTTACTAGATTTCCATAATTTTTTCTGGCCCATCTTCATCATGAACCGAGCACCAATGATTTTTAGCAGATCATAGAATCGATGATGGAACTGGATTAATTTAATGGGTAATACTTCAGCTCTTCTTAAACCTAAGTTTCTCCACGGTAATCCTGTACCAGACAATGGGTCGAAAGACACACTGTTCATTATATCTAACCCCAGTTTTTTTGATTGCCAAATTGTACAGTCACAACTAGCGAAAAAATCAAGCAGGTCAGCGGGCGCTTCTCATCGTTTAACTGGTTCTCATCAATATTAATGTTGGCTGATGGCATATATGGTCTTCTATCCACTGCTCGCTGAGTTAGAGCCGCGAATAATTCGTCATTGGACTCTTGTTTTACATCTGTAACAAGCTTGGCGACTAAAATGTTTTTTTGATCACGATGTGGTGAAAAATTTTCTACATTAAAGCTAACTTTTACAGCATAGTCATATTTTGCTAAGGATATTTTAAGGTATGTGAGTAGCCCGCCTAAGGTGACAACTATGGTGTAATCATCATAAACAAGAGCATGTTTGGCTTTGTCAGCTAAATAATCAATATGAAATGTTTGAGTGGTAATGTTAAAGCGATATCTGAAGGGTTGGCAGTTATCGCCACTCATATAAAAGCGGGCGGTATCAATTACTTTTTTTGCTAATGTTTTGTCCATTACTTCTCCGTTAGTCGGCTAATACGATCTTTTTGGCAATTTGAAATTTGAGTCTTTGCATAACCCCTCTATTGCCGAAGGGGCACCAGGTTTTTACCATTTTGTTTTTATAGGCATCAAAATGTAATCCATAAGGTGCCGCAATTACTTTGCCTCGATTTAATAGTATTTTTAAAACGTAGGTGCCTGCCATTCCTGCACAAAAATCTACAGACATAGGTGTGGAGGGGCCTTTTCTGGCTTTGAAGTCAGCTCTGCTTTCATCTACTAAATATGAGCGCTGTAACATGCTGGGTGCCAATCCAATTAAAAACTGGATGAATTGTTCGTCTTCGGTTTTGGCATCCTCAAAGCGAAAATATTCTTCAAAATTCATCTGGCCGGGTTGAAAACAAACAAACGCAACACCCATTCCCAGAGGTGCGGCAATGACAACGGGGATACCTCTTTCATTGCATTTTCTTAAAACTATTTTTCTGGCTTGTAATGCAAAAAAATCCAGACTATCAACATAGATATCGACACCATCAAGAAATGCGTCAATATTGTGTTTAAATACGCCATCTGGGAACGTTGTAATCTTACTTTCAGGATTGATATCTTTAGCCATAGTTTCCATTACGGCACATTTGGCTTTACCAACTGTGGACATAAAGGCGCCTGCTTGGCGGTTGAAATTATGTACTTCAAATTCATCAAAATCAGAGATGTTGAAATTAGCAATGCCGAGTCTTGATAACGTAAGAAGGTGGACTCCGCCTACACCACCACACCCGGCTATTGCAACTTTTTTATTTCTTAGTATTTGTTGTTCTGATTCTGTTACCCAGCCAATATTTCTAGAGAATGCATTTTCATAATTGAAATTTGACACTTTCTTGTACCTCTTTATTAATGCTGGTTTTATCTAAAAACTAAGCTTTGTTTTTTATTATTTTGATGAATGGTTAAGGGATTTTCTGATATCTTTTAACATCACTTGAAAACCAGGGGTTAAGTTTTCCATCAATAACGAGGGGTTAATGTAATAAGGTGCTCTTTTGCCATGGTAATTAACGGCAGGACCAATTTGTTCAAATTGAATGCCTATAAACCCCATACTTCTTGCCAGTCTGGGCTCCATCATTACAAAAGTATGTTTTATTTCATTTTCAATAACTATCGAGGCTGCAGATAGGTATAAACCTACTGCAATAAAGGGGAAACAGCGCAACTCATCTTCTGAATAAATTTGCTGATTGATGACACCTGTTGCTGCTCCTTTGAAATTATCTGTTTGTCGTTTTCTGAAATCCTTGGGAACCGCTAATCTCGAAATTTCACAAATTTCGTGTGGGGCAAAATCAGCAGGGTTGATTTTGCCTTTGAAAATTGAATCTGAACAGTATTTTTGTAATGGAATGGTATGTTCATTTTTTTCAGGCCTAACAACTCTAACTGTTCCAGAAAAGCGAGCTGTTGGGATATGTTGAATTAAACAGTGGGTAGAGTATTTATCAAAATTATCGGTCTCTAATCCATTATGCCCAGTGTCTAAAAAGTTTAGTTCATCACAGTAGACGTCATTTCTTATTTTATATGATTCATTGGAAAGCTCTGTGGTTTCGGCGACTAATGGATGTAAGTATGTGGAAAAATGCCGCGCTACAGTTTTGACTTTGCGATTTACAGCAAAGTCCATAACTTTTTTGATCAATGGGCCAATAATTGGCTTGTTGGAATATTTTTTTAAATTTTTCACGCTTTTGGATCATCAACCTTTAGTTTACGTTCCGTTATGACCGTGTTGACACTATTCAGTCTTTTTGGGATGAATTCTAATGCAGCTTTATAACCAATTTCATATAGCGTTCCTTTCTCTTGAATTGACATATTAAAACCAACGGGTGAAAGCTTTCCAATACTGGTCATGCATCTATTCTCTGGACATAGCCGTCATAAACGTTCTAATTAATATCATCACATATTGCACTATAGGTAAGCAATTTTTTCTAAATTGTTTATCTGTAACTTGGTCGCTTTTAAATCTAAAGCATATAACTGGGGCTCCGTCGCCGCCCCAGTCTTTAAAAATAGTATTTTCTGAACGGTTCGCGCCATCGACTCAAACTTGTCTCTATTGCCAGTTTTTTATTTCATTCACTGAATATTTATCCTTAGATAAATATAATTAACTAATAATAAGGCAAATCAACACCATTTTAATTAAAAAAATTACCGTGACATTAGCGAATGTATTGTTGATAAATTAAGCCTAAATATTCATGAATTGCTCTTTCACTTCTGTATAGACTAGCAGCATTAGGTAAACCAACAACTGGCTTCACGTTTTTCTTACTTAAGTGTTCCACTGGAATGGGTAGCACTTGTATATTATTTTCTTCGAAGTAAAAAACAGCTCTAGGCAAGTGGCTAGCTGACGTTACTAGAGATACATGCCTGCCATTGAGTATGCTTGCTAAAGCCTTTACTTCGGTTTCTGTATTTACCCCTTTGGGCACAATAAATATGTCAGCGCTGTCTACACCCATTTGCTCAAAAAAGGATTTATTGTGACGGGCTTGCGAATATTTGTCAGTGCTTCCCAAAATATTCCCCGCTAGAAATATCGGCATTGGATGTTCGCGATACATGAGGGCGGCATGTAAATTTCGTTGTAGCGAGCAATTGGGCCAACGGGATACGAAGGGTAAGTTGTTATCTTCAAAATAGTTACAGGCTAATACAACAATCGCTTCTGTTTTTCGCCACTCTTCAGATTGAAGAGGTACAACTGGGTACTTATCCTCAAGATGCTTAATTAGCAATACACTTGGATATGTCATGGAGCATATTAGCAACCAAAGCAGTGGGACAATCGACAAGTAATTAAAAAAAGTCGGTTTGATTTTTGCGTGACTTAAAATTTTGAAAATTGCAAAAAGAGTCAAAGAATGAACCAAAGGTGAGCTAAAGGTAGAAGCAATCCACGCTAACATCAATATCGGTACCTACTTGTAATAAAAATAATATCTTAAGTGCAGCAAACAACATGCACAGTGGTTTATAGCTGTCTATTTAGAGTAAAACGCGTGATACCAGCTGACAAACTGCCGGATCCCTGCCGCTAAATCAGTTTTCGGGCTGTACCCCGTATCGTTAACTAAAGCTGATACGTCTGCATAAGTATCTGGTACGTCTCCCAGCTGCATCGGGAGCATCTCCTTGATTGCTGGCTTGCCTAATACGTCTTCAAGGGTTTCAATAAACTTAAGAAGATTTACTGGACTATGGGCGCCTATATTATAAATTCTCCACGGTGCCTTGCTGGTACTAGGATCTGGGTTTTTACCATCCCAATTTTTGTTCCCAGTGGCAATCTTATCTAATGAAAGAATTATG
>QIJM01000266.1 GCA_003232445.1 Paraglaciecola arctica | reverse complement strand
CATTTATTACTGTATTGCCATGGTCATCAAGTGAACTTGAGAACAAACGGTTTAAAACTATCACTGTTGTTGTTTTGTTCATCACTTTGGCCTTTGCGGCAGTGGTGAAATGGCAGGAATTACCAGAACGTGATCGTGCTGAAAAAGAAAAAGTACCCGCACAATTGACCCGTTTAATGACGCCCAGAAAAGTCGAACCGCCGAAGCCGATCCCAGTGCCAGAACCCAAGCCTTTGCCACCAGAGCCTAAGATTGAAAAGCCGAAACCTGTTCCACCTAAACCAGTAGAGCCAAAAAAGACACCGCCAAAAGAAGTAAAAAAAGCACCTCCAAAGCCAGTCAAGGTAAAAGTGCCTACGCAAGCAGAGATTACCGAACAAGCTAAAACCAAAGCCAAACAATCAGGCTTGTTGGCCTTCCAAGACGATTTAGCCAGTATGCGAGACAACGCCAGCCTGAATAATTTAGCCGATACAGACACCATAAAAGGTGCAGGAGCAAGCAATCAAACCCAGCGTAAGTTTATCGGTAAGAAAGTCGCTGGCAATAGTGGTGGCGTGAACACCAGTAGATTGACTACCAATATAGGCTCAAGAGGTGAGTTGACAGGCCGTAAAACTACCGAATATGTAGCACCGAACGAAGGTCTCGCATCATTGGCAGCCAAACAAATCGTTACTGAAGATACAGTATTAGGTAATCGCGATATTGAATCTATTCGTAAAGTGTTAGATGCCAACAAAGGCGCGATTTACGCTATTTATCGAAAAGCCTTACGCTCTGATCCAAGTTTACAGGGCAAGTTAACCGTTAATCTACAGATAGAGCCCAATGGTTCAGTGTCTAAAGTGAAATTGGTTTTCAGTGAATTAGAATCACCAGACATAGAGAAAAAATTACTGAATAGAATACGACTCATTAATTTTGGCGAACAGCAGGTGACACAAACTCTGTTAGATTATTCGTTTAATTTTTTACCCTTTTAAATGATCCGCGTTTGTGACATCAACTTACAAAATGATCTGAATTTTTGCCGCTAGTAATTGTTTGGGTATAGTGATTGTATCTAGACTATAACCTGCGTAAAATCCGCCGCGGAGTTGGCCAGACAATCGTCGTTCAGTTTTCATTCGTGAATTTCTGAAGGGAGGAAAGTCCGGGCTCCATAGGGCAGGGTGCCAGGTAACGCCTGGGCGGCGCGAGCCGACGACAAGTGCAGCAGAGAGAAGACCGCCTGTTTGTTATTCGTAGCAAATCGGTAAGGGTGAAAGGGTGCGGTAAGAGCGCACCGCGTTGCTGGCAACAGTATACGGCAAGGTAAACTCCACCCGGAGCAAGACCAAATAGGATCTCGTATGGCGTGGCCCACGTTGAGATCGGGTGTGTTGCTGGAGCCAGTGAGCGATTGCTGGCCTAGATGAATGATTGTCGCTGTTTGTTTTCGAACAAACTTCACAGAACCCGGCTTATCGGCCAACTCCACTATTTCTACCTTTTCGATTGGTTGAATAATTCCTTGTACCCCTAATAGTTTTGAAAAATTTAAAACATCCATTGTATATTAGGCATTCTTATAACTGAGCTTCTAGTGGCTAGAGATCAAATTTGATAACTAGAAGTTCTAATATTTTGTATCAGCGAATCACTTTTTGCGCCAAATTAATGATTGTATGGGAAGAGATTTTTATGTTGTTAGGAGTGTCTGATTATTAGCAAAAAATTGAATTTAACCCAAGTCGCTAAACAACTGGGTGTATCTACTGCCACTGTTTCCAATGCTTTTAATCGGCCAGATCAATTGTCATCTAAACTGCGACAACGTATTTTGGCTGAGGCTGCTGAATTAGGTTATCACGGTCCAAATTTGGCCGCGCGTTTGCTGAGAAAAGGAGAGTCAGGTGTTATAGGGGTCATGTTGGTTGATTCCCTTAGTTATTCTTTTTCAGATCCTGTAGCCAGTCAGTTGTTGCAGGGAATTGCTGAAGTGTTGGTAGAAAATGGCAAACAGATGCTGCTGTTATCTAGTGCTTTGGACTCGGCAGAACAAAGTAGTGCTGAGTCATTGCCTGATGGGTTTATTTTGTACGGTGCGTTGCAGGGAAATTCATTTGAGCAGGTCAAGCGCTTGGGTAAACCTATAGTAAAAGTAGATTACCAGTCAGGCAGCACACACTCAGTCAATATAGATAACGAAGCAGCGGCCTTTGCTATTGCTCAGCATGCTTTTAAAGAACAGGTGCAAGGTGTTGCGATACTAGGCTTAAGATTAGTTGACTCGGATCGGGTATGTAGATTAACGCCAGAAGATTTATTGACTGAGTCACTGGATGTCGCCCATAGCAGATTAAAAGGTTATTTGAGAGCCGCCCATGAAGTCAATATTGATATCGTTTCTAGTCAGATATGGCACGTACCCATTAACAACTCCGAAACAGCGGAGGTGGCAGTAAGAGAAGTATTAGGCTTGTCTGATATACCAAAGGTAATACTATGCATGAGCGATGTTATCGCGTTGGCAGCACTACGGGTTGCTAAAGAATTGGGCATCAATGTACCTGAGGATATGCGTATCACTGGGTTTGACGATATGCCAGAAGCATCTCGCTCAGTACCTGCGCTCACTACCATTTGTCAGCAAAGTATCGAGAAAGGACGTGTTGCCGCTAAATTACTGCTGAACACGCCACAGGGCGACAACACGGTGCAAAAAATAGTTTTGCATACTCGTTTAGTCATACGCCAAAGTTGTCCCTAGTTTTAGTTGCTCACACTATATATCTTGATAATGCCGTTAAGATTTGTTGATATTATCAGTTGTTAAACTAATGGCAGCTCCGAGTGTTCCCGGGGCGCCCACACATTCAGGTAGAGATAATCTTCGCTGCCGACAACTTGGCCAATTTCACCAAGCACCCCCGCTAGCGGGTTCCATAACTGAACGCAGGCGCTGCCAAACTCCGTAGTTTCGAGATTTTCCTGCCACGATCCTGCCAGTCGCGGCGCCGCTCAGCGCAGTTCACCCACAGGTGGTGCAGCAAACGGCAGGCCCAGCCAGCCAACTTTGTCCCACCCAATACGCCCTCGTTTTGTAGCGTAGTACAAAAATTTAGTTTATCGCAAAAAGAATCGAATGTTAGAATACAAAACTCCATACACTATAGGTCGAGTTATGAAATATGTTGTTTTAGCCGTAATCATTGCATTGGCGATATTCTACTTCGCTAGAAACTCAATTAATAAAAAGGCAGCGGTTGAAAATATTGCGTTAGGAAAAGATTTCTTAGCAAAAAATAAAGCTAACGAAAATGTGATAGAAACGGCTTCTGGTTTGCAATATCAAGTATTACAAAAAGGCGAGGGGAATGTTCACCCATGTGCCAGCTCAAGGGTAGAAGTTCATTACCATGGACTGCTATTAGACGGTACAGTATTTGATAGTTCAGTAGAACGTGGTCAACCTATCAGTTTCCCTTTAAATCAAGTGATAAAGGGCTGGACCGAAGGGGTTCAATTGATGGTTGTTGGTGATAAATTTAGGTTTTTCATTTCTTCTGAATTGGGTTATGGCAATAGAGCTGCTGGAAAAATAACGTCAGGTTCTTTGCATATTTTTGAAGTAGAGCTTTTAGAAATTGAATAGTTAAGTAGATACCTGTCAATGCAATAAACGCGAGTAGCACAAATTAAACCTAGTGTATAAAAAAGGCCATTGTTTGAACACCATCAATCGAAACAGTTTGAAGGGCGACATTTTAGGCGGCTTAACTGCCGCTATCGTGTCCTTACCTTTGGCACTGGCATTCGGTTTGGCCTCAGGTGCAGGGCCAGAGGCCGGTCTGTATGGGGCCATTATCATTGGCCTTTTTGCAGCACTATTTGGCGGCACTCCTACGCTTATATCAGAGCCTACAGGCCCCATGACAGTCATTATGGCAGCAGTGGTAACGGCTATGGTCGCGCGTTACCCTGAAACCGGTTTAGCCATGGCCTTTACGGTAGTTATGATTGCGGGGTGTACGCAAATACTGTTTGGGTTATTGAAGTTGGGTAAGTACATTACCTTGATGCCCTATAGCGTGATTAGCGGCTTTATGTCTGGCATAGGTTGTATACTTATTATTATGCAGTTTGCCCCAGCCGTGGGAGTGGCAGCGCCATCTGGCGGCGTTACCGGCGCGATAATTGCCTTTCCCGATACCTTAAGTAAGATCAGTATTATTGAGGTGGGTATGGCGCTAGGTACCCTCGTCTTAATATTCTTTACGCCGCGCAAAATTAAACAGTGGGTGCCACCACAACTGATTGCACTTGTGGTGATTTCGTTAATTTCGGTGTTTTTATTGACCGACCCTGATATTAAACGCATTGGCGAAATTGATGTCAGTTTACCCTCATTGGTGTTTCCAACCTTTACCCCTGAATTACTGCAAAGCATGATATTAGACGGCATAGTGCTGGGTATGTTGGGCTGTATAGATTCGATGTTAACCTCAGTCATTGCCGATAACCTCACGCGCAGTGAGCACAAATCAGATAAAGAACTCATTGGCCAAGGCTTAGGGAATTTATTCTCAGGCTTGTTTGGTGGCTTGCCAGGCGCAGGTGCAACCATGGGGACGGTGGTGAATATCCAAACCGGGGCCAAATCGGCATTGTCAGGCCTCACCCGTGTGTTCATATTAATTGTGGCTATATTTGGCGCATCTGGGCTCATCTCCGTTATCCCCATTGCGGTGTTGGCAGGCATTGCTATCAAGGTTGGTATAGATATTCTGGATTGGAGTTTTATCAAACGTGCCCATAAAACATCTAAGCAAACCAGTTTTATTATGTATGCGGTATTGTTGCTGACAGTCTTTGTAGATTTGGTAGTCGCCGTTGGGATTGGGGTGTTTATTGCCAATATTATTACGATTGAAAAACTCAGTGCCTCGCAAGCCAAAAATATTAAGGCCATTAGCGATGTAGACGGTCGATTACCGTTGAATAAAGAGCAACGCACACTGCTAAATAAAGCACAGGGGCAAATCCTCTACTTTTACTTAAGTGGGACTATGATTTTTGGCGTATCAAAAGCCCTATCCAGAGAACTCAGGAGTTTGGGTGATCACCATGCACTTATCGTGGATTTAAGTGATGTTTCTTTTTTAGATGACACGATTGCCCTGACCATCGAAAATTTGATAAAAGATGCACAAGAGCTCGATACACAAGTGGTAATGGTTGTGAATAAGCCCTCCAGCAAACAAAAATTAATGCATATGGGTTTTGAAAACCTATTAAGTGATGCCGATTTTGTGTATGACCGCACCCAAGCTTTAACCTTAGCCCATAAATCACTTGTGAATATGTAAAAAGTTTGATCATTTTATGTTAAAAATGATGTAATGGTGACCTACGCAATTTGGTAACCGACCATAAGCAAGTAGAGAAGTAGCGACATGCTTATGAGTATGTACGTTATTAACTTTTAGTCCAATACTGAGAATAACCCTATGCTAAAAACAAGACCTGACGGAGAAGTTCAACCCGGTATTAAATGGGGTCCCTTTACAATGCGGATCCCGCTAGTTCATTTGCGTTTTTCATTGTCCGACATGCTACAAGGTTTCGCAGTTGCTGGCGCAACAGGATTGGCTTTAGTGCCCTATTTTATGGCTTTATTGGGACTAAATTTTGAAGAAGCAGTGACTATGGCGATGTTTCATAGCACGCTTATTTCTTTTTCTTGGATGTTCTTTGGCGACCCTTATGCGCCAGGTTGGTTAACACCTGCAATACCTTTTGTCGTCGCGTTTATTACAGCGCCCGCTTATTTGGGAGACCATA
>QIJM01000161.1 GCA_003232445.1 Paraglaciecola arctica | reverse complement strand
TTAATCCTTGCTGTGCTTTGACCATCAAAGACGCTGCATGTTGTGAAACCATAGCGCCCATAAAAGGCTGTGCTTCGGCATCATACATACCTACTTGAATGTTGTTGGTCGCTTCAATCAATTTATTAAGAATGACATCGCCAGCCTCACCTTGTTGAATAAACAAACGGCGTGCGCAAGTACAACGTTGACCAGAAGTGACAAAGGCAGATTGAATAATATCGTGTACCACAGCATTGGTATCAGCCGCACCTTTAACTATTAGTGGGTTATTTCCACCCATTTCTAAGGCTAATATCTTTCCGGGGTGCCCAGCAAACTGTTCGTGTAATAATCTACCGATACGCGAACTACCAGTGAAAAACAAGCCATCTAATCCGCTGTGAGAGGCAAGTGCTTTACCTGTTTCTACTTCACCTTGAACCATGTTTAAGACCCCAGCAGGTAAACCTGCTTGCTGCCAAAGCTCTAAGGTCTTTTCTGCTACAACGGGGGTAAGGTCACTGGGCTTAAATACAATAGTATTACCCGCTAGCAGTGCAGGAACGATATGTCCGTTGGGTAAATGTCCGGGGAAATTATACGGGCCAAATACCGCCACCACACCATGAGGTTTGTGCCGAATAAATGCTTTGCCTAACGGCATGGCATTTTCTACTGTACCAGTGCGCTCATGGTAGGCTTTTTCAGATAAGGCAATTTTACCTATCATCGCGCCTACTTCAGTCGCGGTTTCCCATAGTGGTTTGCCAGTTTCTTGAGCGATGCTTAAAGCAAGTGCTTGTTTATTTTGCCCAAGTAACTCTGCAAACTTTTTCACATAAACCAATCGTGCGTCAAACGTTAGATTGCTCCAAGCAATAAAGGCCGAACGGGCAGCATTGACTGCTGAATCAACTTGTTCTTGGGATGCTGATTGAGCCTGCCAAATGGTGTTTTTCTTTGCAGGATCAATTGATTGAATGTCGTGACCTTGGCCAGCTAACCAGTTTCCAGCGATAAAATGTGTATGTTTATTCATGATTATGTCCTGAAATGAGTAGGAGCAAAGCGAATGTCGTCGCCATCACTTACACCGAGTGCATCGGCGGCTTGTTGACCAATAGTGGCATGTTCAGTTTCGACATCGATAACGAGTGCGGTGCACACTCCACGAAAGTCTTGTACTTTGGTATTGATTACAAAAAAATCTTGTTGACTGTCTGTAATTTCATTAGTCACTTTAATCTGCATTTTTCTACTAGCTTGCGCACTACGGATATGTTTTAAATTCGCTTCAACGGTGGGACCCGCATCAAAAATATCTACGTAACCTCTACAACTAAAACCCTCTTGTTCGAGAAGTTGTAATGCTGGTTTGGTTTTTTCATGTACTTGCCCGATCACGGCTTGGGCTTGTTTGCTTAACAGGCTGACATAAATGGGATATTTTGGCATAAGCTCAGCAATAAACTGTTTTTGACCAATTCCAGTGAGATAGTCAGCAGTAGGGAAATCCATCGAAAAGAAATGTTCTTCTAACCATTGCCAAAAAGGTGATTGACCGTTTTCGTTATTAATGCCGCGCATTTCGGCGATAATAGTTTCAGCAAAACGTTTTCTGTGTTCCATCATAAACAGAAAACGGAACTTGGATAATAATCTTCCGTTTAAGCCCTGTCTGGCATTTTGGCGCAAAAATAATGTACATATCTCAGATACACCTGTGTAATCGTTACATAAAGTAAGGATATCGACAGTGTTATAGATATTCAGCTCGCGAGATGCGTGAACGACCTTACTTAAATGATAATGATAAAAGGCGTCGTCTAGACCTACACCGGATGCAATGCCGCTAGTACCCACAACTTCTAGAGTCTCTTGGTCTTGCATCACAAACAGATAACTTTCATCAGTTGGCTTGTCGACATCTTTTGTAAAGGAGCGAACTGACTTGTCGATTTTGCTTTTAAGCAACACTTCGTTGACTGGCAACGAAGTAAAACCAACCCCAGATTCTTGGGCAATTTCATGCAGTGACGAATAATCGTCACGCTGGATTGGGCGAATGATTTTCATGTTCGCTTACTCACTTATAGGTTGCTTAGCCGTTGACTACTTTAGCCACTGCCCGTTCGAAACGTACCAGTCCTTCTTGAATATCTTCATCCGGGATAATCAAAGATGGAGCAAAACGCACCACATTAGCACCTGCAATCAAACACATTAATTGTTCATCTGCGGCGGCAACTAAAAATTCACGGGCTCTGCCAGTGAATTCTTCATTGAGTACAACCCCTAATAGTAGGCCCTTACCGCGGACTTCTGCGAAACAGTGGTATTGATTATTGATTGCTTCTAAACCCTTACGGAAAAGTTGTTCTTTATGTTTTACTCCATTTAATACTTCTGGTGTATTAACAATATCCAACACTCTTTCGGCTACCGCACAGGCGAGTGGGTTGCCACCATAAGTGCTGCCATGGGTGCCAAATTTTAAATGTTTGGCAATTTTAGTGGTCGTTAACATGGCACCAATTGGGAAGCCGCCACCTAATGCTTTAGCCGTTGTGAGTATATCGGGTACTACTCCAAGTCCCATATAGGCATAAAGCTCGCCTGTGCGGCCGACACCAGACTGTACTTCATCAAAAATAAGTAGCGCGTTGTGTTTATCACACAAAGCACGCACGCCTTTGACAAAATCAGTAGTAGGACTGATGATGCCACCTTCACCTTGCAGTGGCTCCATTATGACCGCACAAGTTTTGTCAGATATCAGAGCTTCAACACTAGCTAAATTATTATAATCTGCATGTTCGATGGCACCGGGTTTTGGACCAAAACCATCTGAATAGGCGGTTTGTCCACCCACTGTGACGGTAAAAAAGGTGCGGCCATGGAAGCCTTGTTTAAAAGAGATAATTTGATTTTTCTGCTCGCCAAAGTGATTAAGGGCAAAACGACGGGCTAGTTTTAATGCCGCTTCGTTGGCTTCAGCGCCAGAACTAGCAAAGTATACCTTTTCACCAAAAGTGGCATCGGTTAGCTTTTTGGCGAAGCGAAGCGCTGGCTCGTTGGTTAGTACGTTGCTCAAATGCCAAAGCTTTCCGCCTTGCTCTGTGAGAGCTGAAACAAGTTCAGGATGGCAATGACCCAATACGTTGACCGCAATACCGCCAGCAAAATCGATGTATTCGGTACCTGCTTGATCCCACAAACGAGAGCCTAATCCTTTTACCGGAATAATTGCCGCTGGATTGTAGTTGGGAACCATTACTTCATTAAACAAGTCGCGAGTTACATTCATACTATTGCCTTACTAGTGTCATATTGGGGCTAAACTAAATAAAAAGGAGCGATAGTATGGCAGAAGGTTTGATACTTGTCTTTACGCAGATTAAATGCAAGGCTTTATTTTTAAAGGGGTTTACCTAGTTTTGCATGAATAGTGAATAATTATCTAGACGGCGACAATATAGTTGACACTGACGGCGTCATGTCACCCCAATACTGTAAACCTGTATTGGGGTTTTTAATTATTTTGCAGGGGTTGCATGAATATGCTTAAAAAAAATCAATCGTTATTCATGCTTAGGTCAAGTGAACGCATATCTGTTGTTTTAAGTACTTCTAAGGAACCTTTAGGCATACGCAGTGTGCGTATAAAATCTTTAGACTGTTGTAAATCAATCAGCTTATGCCCTTTTAACATTCGGTATTGAGCATAGGCTTTGCCTTGTTTTAATACTAAAGCTAGAGGAGATAAGTCCGCTGCGGGTTCATTATTTGTCACTTCATGCATGGCATTGGCAATAAACACTCTCTGCATAGCCATT
>QIJM01000328.1 GCA_003232445.1 Paraglaciecola arctica | reverse complement strand
TAAACCGCCTCCCTCAATCATAGTCCAGCCAGCTGACCATAATGCCGCCGACTTTGTATTCGCTATCACACTGCCCTGCGCATTATCGGATGACTGGTTATTAAGGTAAATCCTTGCAGAAAGGACGGATGGCACTGCATAACGTTCGCTGGCTTGGGATATTTGAGCACTAAAACCACCCCAGATATCATATACACTCAAAGATTGTATATCACCAAGATCCCACAGAGGAAACACCAAAGTAATGCCTCTTTGCGCTGCCCGTAGACTCAATTGTTGATAAATTTCTGAATACTCGGTTTGCCTGGCAATTTGTCTAGCTGAATCATCAGACGAGCGGATAGCTAACCAAATTAATGTATCTGGACGCCTTTTGTCCCAAACTGGGAAACCAGCGCTGCGAATAACGTTCTCCACTCGCTGGGGATCAAAACTTATCACCAAATAGAGTTGTGATCCTTGCTTATCATAACTATATGACCTGACAAAACCGGTCGCCTTAGTCATTGCACTTTTAATTTTTTGGTGAGTCAGTAAGTCGTCATTACCTCGTACTTTAATCAGCACTTGTTTAAGGGCGAGACTAAAAGCATTATTTTGTGTCCGATCTGACTGATTATCAACGGCAATCGTAGCATCGTACAAATCATCAATAACCGCTGCCTTAACACTCTGCCAGCTTACTAGCCATAAAAGCAAAAACGCTAATAACACAGGATTCATTTTTATTGGCATCAGGGCCAATTCTCCTCAAAACATATTTCAAAAGTTTTTGTGTAGCGTATTGTCTTTTATTTGCGAACAAAATTCATCAATTGTTTATCAAACAATATAGCCAAACCCCTTTAAAATGAATATTCAGAGTTATTTGAGTATATATGTCGTTGGTATTACATGTGCAAGCTGCTAAAATTTGCGCTCTTTTTTGCGTCCATATTGAGGAAAATACGTGAGCGATAAAAATTCATCACTAAGTTACAAAGACGCAGGGGTTGATATTGATGCAGGCAACCAGCTAGTCGAAAGAATTAAATCGGTCGCAAAAAAAACTCACAGACCTGAAGTAAGAGGTGGTTTGGGTGGTTTTGGCGCTTTATGCTCATTACCAGAAAAATATAATAACCCTCTTTTAGTATCAGGCACAGACGGTGTAGGCACCAAACTCAGGTTGGCTATGGACTTAAAACAACACGCTGGGATTGGCATAGATTTAGTCGCTATGTGTGTTAATGACTTAATAGTACAAGGCGCAGAGCCTTTGTTTTTCCTCGACTACTATGCCACCGGAAAATTAAATATAGACATTGCCACAGAGGTTGTAACTGGCATTGGCAAAGGCTGTGAGTTATCAGGCTGCGCACTCATAGGCGGAGAAACCGCTGAAATGCCAGGTATGTATCATGGTGAAGATTATGATGTGGCTGGATTTTGCGTAGGTGTAGTCGAAGCCGATGACGTTATTGATGGTTCACGCGTGGCTCACGGAGATGTGCTGATTGCTCTTGCTTCTTCTGGCCCTCACTCCAATGGTTATTCATTAATACGTAAAATCATAGACGTATCTGGTAGTGATACAAGTGAAGTTTTAAAAGGCAAAGCCTTATCCGAACATTTGCTTGAACCTACTCGTATTTATGTGAAAAATGTATTGTCTTTATTAGAACAGGTACAGGTAAACGCCATATCCCACATTACTGGCGGTGGATTTTGGGAAAACATTCCAAGAGTATTGCCAGAAGGGACTAAAGCAGTCATCGATGCAAAGTCTTGGCAATGGCCGGCAATCTTTAACTGGTTGCAAGAAAAAGGTAATGTGACGACCCATGAAATGTACCGCACCTTCAACTGTGGTGTAGGTTTAATCATTGCATTACCCAGTGATAAAGCTGCCCAGGCAATTGAGATACTGAATAAGCTCGGTGAAAACGCTTGGCAGATTGGCCATATTGAGAATAGCGACGCCCAGCAACAGGTTGAGATCAATTAAGTGACTGAGCAAAAGGCGCAAAAGTCCATAGTTGTATTGGTTTCAGGTAATGGTTCAAACTTGCAAGCGATCATCGATGGTATTTCCCAGCACAAAATTAACGCCAAAATTTCAGCTGTTATCGCTAACCAAGAAACAGCGTATGGGTTAATTCGTGCTGAAAACGCTGGCATCCCAGCACTTTACATCGATCATAAAAGCTTTGCTAGCCGAGAAGAATATGACGATAAAATGGCTAGTTGTATAGCAGAGTTCACTCCGAATCTCATTGTATTAGCTGGTTTTATGCGTATTCTAACTCCAGCTTTTGTCGAATATTATCAAGGTAGGATGTTAAACATTCATCCATCTTTGTTACCCAAGTACAAGGGATTGCATACACACCAACGAGCGATTGACGCTGGAGATAAAGAACATGGGGCATCGGTGCACTTTGTTACACCAGAGTTAGATGGCGGGCCGGTAGTGTTGCAGTCTAAAGTGCCAGTATTTGATCAACAAGATGCGCAAGAATTAGCGAGCAGAGTACAACAACAAGAGCGTCAAATGTACCCACTGGTAATTAAATGGTTTTGTGAAGATAGGCTAAAAATGATCGACAATAAAGCAGTATTAGACAACCAAGTATTAGCTGAAGAGGGTTACGCAATTGGGTAAACTGATTACTTTTTTATCAATAACCTTACTTTTAGGGCTGACTTTCGGCGCAAATAATCGTGTTTATGCCGACACAGAACAGTTAGTAGGTTTTGAAGCTGAATACATTGTTTATCGATTTGGTAGAAGTTTAGGTAAAGCTAAACTAAGCCTAAAAGCCGATGAAGATAATCTATATAGGTTGGATTATTACTCTAAAGTATCCGCTTTCTTTTTATCAGACATTCGTTCTGAGACCAGTTTCTTTTCGTTTAAAAATACGCAATTGCACCCGCATACTTATGCTTACAGCCGCAGTGGAACAGGTTCGAATAAAAGTACCAAAATCCACTTTGATGCTGAAAAATCAAAAATCATCATTAATCAGGCACAACCGATAGATTGGTCAGGGCAACTAGATAACCAGCTTTACCGTTTAGATGTGCAATTAAAACTGGCTTCAGGCAAACGTGAATTTGTCTATGACATTGTTAATAATAGAGGACAGTTGCGGCATTATAAGTTAAAAGTAGTAGACAAAGAACAACTCGACTTACCTTTCGGTATGATCGAAGGTATCAAGGTTAAAATTCTAAGAAATAATTCATCAAGAGAAACAATAGCTTGGTTTTCTCCACAACTAAATTATCAATTAGTTAAACTAAAACAGTTTAAAGATGGTAACGAACAAGGTGAAATTCGTTTGAAATATTTCAAATCTGAAAATACCCAAATAAAAGCGAAAGACGGAGCCCCCTAACAGCATCTATTCTATACTGGTGTTGTTCTGCTATCATTTTAGTTGATACAGTGTTATTTAAAATATCCATTCAAATCATAGCTATAAACTGATCCTTAATCTTGATTTTTACATAGCAAGAATATATTGTTGAGAGTCTGGTCTGACCTCTATTTATCGGAGTATTTATGCAAATCTTAATTTGGCTTTTATATGTAATAGCCGCGCTGGGCACGGTAAGTTATTTTCGAATGAAGTTGTTTAATGCAACTGTCGCAATTTTTTGCCTGTTTGTGCTGGGAAGCATTATAGGTGTGATAGGTGAATTTACTTGGTTGGCATTTTTAGTCGTGACCCTACCCCTTAATATTGAATCTGTGCGTAAACAATATATCAGTAAACCGCTCCTAAAAATCTACAAGAACATCATGCCTGAAATGTCGAGCACTGAGAAAGATGCGATCGATGCGGGCACT
>QIJM01000326.1 GCA_003232445.1 Paraglaciecola arctica | reverse complement strand
ACACGTGGCTTGGCCCATCGCAAAACAATGGAGTGCGGTTGCATATCTTTACTACAACGTTAGTCAAAATCGCGTGGAAGCTTCCTTCGTCGGACTGCAATACGATACTTGCTGTTGGTCATTCCGTTTTCTTGTCGATAGAACTTTTTCCGAAGCACTACCTTCGAACAATGGCATGTCAGTAAACAATAGATACACAATAAATTATACTTTCCAAATACAGTTAAAAGGCATCGGCAGTGCGGGTAACAGCAATCCACATGCGCTGTTGGCCGAGCAACTCCCGGGGTTCTTTGACCCGTTTAAATACTAAGACGGTTTGTTCACCGGGCCACACCCTAAATTTTTATCCAAATTATGTCTAACGTGAAATTTTCAGTGGCCCACAAGACGGATAGATTTTAACGACTGTCATTCCACTTGCTTGAAGATACTTGGGCTGCTTAGACAATACACCATAATCGTTTGGACATGATGCTTTAGATTGACCTTTTATAACTGGTTTAAAGGCACTACTGGATTTTAAGTTCCGCATTTTCACATAGAGCGCTACATCCGGATAGCTTTTTCGACACGCTGATGCATTGATATTTCTAAATGTTAAGTTGCCCGCAATGATCCTAGGTTTACCACACGCTTGAATTGGCATGGATCAAATCAAGGTAACACTTTCCAACCTGATCACTGGCCAAAATTAACGGATTTGGGCGGCCAGTTCTGTTAATATTTTGATCTTTAATGGCGTGAATAGGCAAATTCACCCCTCAAACACTAACCCTCATCAATGGAGCAATATTCCATGGACACGACCGCCCAAACCTCATCTTATAACGCGAAGCAGATAGACACCAATCAAAGAAAAACGTTGGCTTTAGATTCTATTCGCCAATCAGAGAGCATCACGGCTTTGGCTAAAGAAAATAAAGTCAGCCGTAAGTTTGTCTATCAGCAAAAAGACAAAGCTTTGCAAGCGGTGAATGAATCCTTTGCACCGCCAACTAAGCGTGCCGACAACGTACTCTTCTATTTACCGGTGACCTGGACATGGCTTTGCCAACTGATCCTTTGTTTAGTGCTGCACTGTCGAGCAAACCATCGGGGCATTCAAAAACTATTAACCGATGCCTTTGACCATCACTTATCCACTGGGAGTATTCATAACATGGTGCAAGAGGCAAAGGGGAGAGCCAAAACAATTAATAAAAAACAGGACCTATCTCAGATCACATTAGCGACTCAGGACGAAACGTTCCATTATAATAAACCGGTGTTAACGGGCGTCGATATTCGTTCGCTGTATTGTTATTTGTTATCGCCGGAAAATCAAAGAGACTTTGATACGTGGGGAACGCATTTGTTAGATTTACAAAAGCAAGGCTTCAATCCCGAACGGGTGTTGGGTGACGATGCCAGTAGTATTCGATCTGCACTGAAGTATGTCTATCCCAAGATGCCCTATGATCTGGATAATTTCCACATAATAAGGGACCTCATGGAATTGCGGCGCTACTTTAGAAATAGCCTAAAAAGTGCCATCACTAACCGAAAAACGCTTCAGAGGAAACTGGATAGATCAGTACTGACCACCAAAAACGAAACGTATCATTCCCAACTGAACGTGGCGTTAATGAACGAACAAGAGGCCTGCTATTTATCTCAGTCGATTGACACCCTCGTCAGTTGGATGCAACACGATGTGCTGAACATGCCAGGATTAGCGCCTATCTTGCGTTATGAATTGTTCGACTTTGTTCTGAATGAATTGAAGCAATTAGCCAAACAACATCCCCACCGCATTCAATCTATTTGTACGACACTCAAGAATCAAAAATATTTTTTATTAGCGTTCACCGAGGTATTAGATAAAAAGTTTGAAGCGATTGGTGATAAATTTGTGTGTCCGATTGAAAAGGTATGGGCAATGTGTGCCCTACAACGTTGTCAGCGTGGTAGTGACAACTATGCAATCCGTTCGCTGCCTTTACAAGACTACTTTGGTTACGATTTTGATGAGGTTGAAGACGCGGTGCTAAAAGCATTAGCCACAACAGAGCGCACGAGTTCAATGATCGAGAATTTACACAGTCGCATCAAACCCTACTTTTTACTGCGTCGTGAGATTGGTTTTGGTTATTTGGACTTGCTGCAATTTTATTTAAACCATACCCCGTTTCAACGGAGTGCTAAAGAAGAACGCCGAGGTAGAACACCGGCTGAAATTCTAACCGAGCAATCTCATCCACATTGGTTGAAAATGCTCGGATTTCAACGCTTCCAAAAAGCCGCGTAATCTGAATTTTTAAAGAGCCTTCTGAACCCACACATTAAGCTATTTTTTAGCAGGCTTTGTCACGTAAAGTGTTACCTAAAATCAGCCGATTTTGACCCACGCCTCAAATTCTCTTAAATGACATTACTTTGGTCATCGATAATGAGGAAGATTGGCATGAGATTATTTTATTAGATAAACTTAATCTTAAATCTGTGGTTTTACAATTCGCTAAGGGGTTGCATAAACAGATCAAACAATTTTTATCGCCTTACATTAAAGCGGGAGATATACTGATAACCAAAAACATACCGCTATATATCCCTGTCAATTCAATGTGTGACCTTCGTATAATTGCGACTGTCAAAAAAATCTCTAAAAATTCAAATTCTAGTGACGATGACAACACTCATAATGATAAATGTTTAGTAATGTAAGCAACCAGTCAGCGCTAATGCTATGGACCTGTACGTCTCGAATTACTAATCTGCGCCAATCCTCCATACGAGTGGGTTGAAATATTCACAGGTGTCACTATGTATTAAGCATGAAACATTTTTTTATTTTAATATTTTATTTTTTTCGAACCTGCCTGCTATTGCTTAAGCCCGGTGGTGCAAAATCCCTTGTGGCTGAGAATATTATTCTTCGCAAGCAGTTGATTGTCATCAACAGAGGTCGCAAAAGAGCCCCAAGCATAGACCTATGGGATCGCTTAGTATTTGGTTTTCTTACTGCTATTATCTATCCAAAACGAATAGCAAGGGCAGCCATTATCATCAAACCTGCTATGCTAATTAAATTTCATAAAGCGCTGATTAAAAGAAAATACCGCGCTCTATTTTCTAATAAATCAAAACGAAAGCCAGGCTCGCCCGGCCTGTTATTTAAATTTCACCGGTGGCAAGCTAACCTGCGCATTCTTGAAATTGAAGAAGTAAAATCAGTGCCATACACACCAACGTCGCATCCATTCGTCGAACGACTCATCAGAATATGCAGAAATGAGGTGTTGGACCGAGCTATTTTTTGGACCGCATCAGACCTGCAAGCAAAGCTAGATTGTTTTCAGAATTACTTTAATGAGCATCGCACACACATGGGTTTAGATGGTTGTATACCAAACCAAATATCTGAAAATAAAACACTAAACCTGATTAATATCAAAAAATATCGCTGGGAAAAATATTGTCGTGGTTTGTTTGATCTGCCAATTGCAGCGTGATTAGTATATTAGAGACGAACAGGCCAGTATCCGGGAGGATACTGGTCTACTCCCTAGATGAGAAAGCAAAAGTTAGAAGTCAATGCTCCTCAGAACAGAAAAGCTGATTGCAATATTGTCGTTTATAAGCTACTATTATAATTATGAAGAATATTAAGGTTTTTCAGACATCATCCGGGAAAAAACCATTCATTAAGTGGTTGGGTTGTCTCAAAAATAAACAAGATAGGGCAAGGATACGTCGACGAATTGATCGCTTGCAGTTAGGGCACTATGGAGATTGTAAGCGATTAAATAAGGAGTTATATGAATTACGATTGTTCTTTGGGCCTGGATACCGAGTGTATTTTACTGAGATGGATGATGAAATTATCATTCTATTAATCGGTGGAGATAAAAGCTCTCAAAAGACCGATGTGGTGAAAGCGAAAGACTACTTGAAAACATTGCAAAGCAGAGAGAGAGGAGAGTAACCATGTATCGACATTATAACAAAGAATATATAGGTGACTATCATGCGGATCTGATTGAATCACTAAAAGATCCTGATGAAGCGCTGACCTACTTACAAGTTGCTCTGGAGGAGTATAATGAAGATGGGGATTATGAGGCCTTTATGATTGCTTTGCGTAACTTGGCCGAAGTCAAAGGTGGGATTAATGAATTGTCAAAAGCAACTCACTTGAATCGTCAGAACCTTTATCGTGTATTATCAAAGTCAGGTAATCCGCGTTTAGACACATTATCTAATATTATCCATTCTCTTGGCTTTCGGCTGTCTGTGACAAAATTGGACGAGGCAGCTTAATATGTGGCCATATTTTGCACCGAAAAACCTGAGAAAGCCCCATGTTAGAATTCGTTTGAAGTAGCACTTTGCCCGTAATGAATTTCTAAACATCAAATAAAACAGACAATTGATATCAAATTACGTTCCAATAGGAACATTATGGCATCTTATGTGTTAACATTTGGACCTGTGTATCT
>QIJM01000506.1 GCA_003232445.1 Paraglaciecola arctica | reverse complement strand
GTAGCACCCAATCGTGGAATGATTTATGATCGCAATGGTATATTACTAGCAGAAAATCGTCCCGTGTTTAGTCTACAAGTCACCCCGGAAGATATTGAAAACCTAGAATTAACCATCAACGAATTAAGCACATTGTTAGATATTGATAAAGAAGATGTCAGTGACTTTTATGACGACTTAAAAGGCAATAGACGCTTCAAACCGGTGAACTTGATCAACCGTTTAAAACCCAAAGAAGTCGCGCTGTTTTCTGCCAAACAACATAAGTATCCTGGTGTATCCGTCGATGCTAGGCTCGCTCGCTATTATCCTTATGGCAGTGCCCTCACCCATGTTTTAGGTTACGTTGCCAAAATTAACAAAAAAGATTTACAGAAACTTAGTGAAGCTGGGTTTGAAGCAAACTATGCAGCCACTTATGACATAGGCAAAATAGGCATAGAAAAATACCACGAAGAAGCGCTCCACGGAGAAGTAGGATTTCAAGAAGTGGAAGTCAATAATCAGGGCAGAATAATTCGTATATTGGACTTCAATCCACCTGTTCCCGGTCAAGATATAGTGTTAAACATCGATATGAATTTGCAACTGGAAGCTGAAAAGGCTTTTGCTGGAGAGCGAGGTACTGTAGTTGCCATCGACCCTCAGGATGGAGGTGTACTAGCGTTATACAGCAGTCCAAGTTACGACCCTAACCTGTTTGTACACGGTATAAGCAGTAAAAATTATAAAAAGTTGCTGACCTCAGAAAGACCTTTATTTAACCGTGCTACCCAGGGGCAATATCCGCCAGCTTCAACGGTTAAACCTCTTTTGGCATTAGCTGGGCTTAAAGTGATTACGCCTGAAAGTCGGATTCAAGACTTTGGTAAATATAAGTTAAAAAATGTTAAACGTATATGGCGAGACCATAACCCATCGGGTCATGGTTGGGTGGATGTGACTAAGGCAATAGAAGTGTCCTGTGACATTTTTTTCTATGATATGGCATATAAATTGGGCATAGACCGTATCAGCGAAAACATGTACGAATTTGGATTTGGTGATTATACCGGTATCGACTTACATGAAGAAGCCGATGGTATTATGCCGAGCAGGGGGATTGTCAAAGCCTTGTTTAATCGCCCTTGGTATATTGGTGATACCATCAACATAGGCATAGGACAAAGCTATTGGACTGCAACACCTGTACAACTCACTCAATCAATTACTACTTTAGTCAATAAAGGTAGACGGATTATTCCGCAAATTATTCGCGGCAATATGGTTAAAGGTAAAGTCGTATTACAAGCCATCAAAGAAAGGCGCCCTATAGCGATAAAAGACGAACACAACTGGGATTTAGTGTTAGATGCCATGTATGGTACGGTAAATAGAGAAGGCTCTGCACGTGCAGCATTTAAAGGAGCCCATTACATATCCGCGGGTAAAACAGGAACAGCCCAATTAGTCACTATCGCCCAAGACGAAAAATATGATGCCGAAAAGCTTTCCAAAAAAAACCGCGATAACGCTATGTATGTTGGGTATGCACCCTACGACAAACCACAAATTGCACTTACAGTTGTATTAGAAAATGCGGGGCACGGCAGCTCAAATGCTGCCCCTATCGCTCGTAAAATGATGGATAATTACCTTAAAGATCAAACCTTTCCAGAACACAAAGTGATTGAGCATTTAGGACAAGAACTAGAGAGCCTTGAGCTTACACAAGCAGAGGCGCAACCCTGATGCTCAGAACTAAACTAGCTTCTAACAGTCGTTCTTTTTGGAACAGAATACATTGTGATGGCACACTGTTAGCTGGCTTACTTGTATTAATGCTGGTGGGTTTGGTGACTATTTATTCAGCTGGGGGACAAGACATAGGCCTCATTCAAAGACAGCTTACACGCCTTGGGTTGGCAATTGTCGTGATGTTAGTTGTGGCGCAAATACCTCCCATGACTTATCAAAAATTATCCGTTTATTTTTACGTCATTGGCATAGCAATGTTAATCGCCGTGTTAATCGTAGGTGTATCCAGTAAAGGTGCGCAGCGTTGGTTGGATTTAGGGGTTTTTCGCTTTCAGCCCTCTGAAATCATGAAGCTAGCCGTGCCTATGATGGTGGCTTGGTATATTAGCCGATTTAATTTACCACCTAGAACGTGGCATATACTGGTTGGCTTTGTATTAGTTGCCGTGCCCACTTTATTGATTGCTCGCCAGCCAGATTTAGGCACCTCGCTTTTAATTGCCTGCTCAGGCATTTTTGCACTGTTTTTAGCTGGCATGAGCTGGCGCTTTATATCCTTTGTTGCTATTGCTGCTTCTGCTTTTACTCCAATCATGTGGATTTTTTTGATGCAAGGTTATCAAAAGCAAAGGATACTGACATTTCTCAATCCAGAAAGTGATCCACTTGGGTCGGGTTATCATATTATTCAATCACAAATTGCTATTGGCTCAGGCGGTGCACAAGGCAAAGGCTGGTTGCAAGGTACCCAATCACAACTGGAATTTTTACCCGAACGTCACACCGACTTTATCTTTGCAGTGTTCAGTGAAGAATTTGGTTTTTGGGGCGTGGTAGGACTGCTAGCTATCTATGCATTTATTGTTATTCGTGGCATGTTGATAGCGGTTAAGGCGCAAGATGCATTTAGTAAAATTTTAGCCGGTAGCATTACCCTAACCTTTTTTGTTTATGTTTTTGTAAATATGGGCATGGTTTCGGGTATTTTGCCTGTTGTCGGTATCCCTTTACCCTTAGTTAGCTATGGTGGTACATCTATGGTGACTCTGTTAGCAGGTTTTGGTATTTTGATGGCAATTAGTACTCAAAAAAGAATTATGTCTCGAGAATAATTTTGGTTAAGTAAAAGACTTAACTTTTAAGGAGAAAGCATGAAATTATTTAGATCATTTTTAGCATTAGGCTTGTGTATATCAGGCTTTAATATCCAAGCCTCCCCAGTAGAACTGCAAAAGCAGTTTATTGATTTGATGGTAGATAAACATCAGTTCGATCGAAAGGTGATTGAGTCGACTTTAGCAAAAGCCAATAAAAATAAAGCTATTTTACAATCCATTGCCAAACCTTGGGAAGCCAAACCTTGGCATCAGTATTACCCCATATTTCTCACTAAAAAGCGCCTAACAAAAGGTTTAGCATTCTGGCAAACCCACAAAAAAACCTTAGTTCGTGCAGAACAAGCAACCGGCGTACCCGCTGAAATTATCGTAGCGATCATTGGTGTTGAGACTTATTATGGCACTTACAAAGGCAAATATTCAGTACTCGATGCACTGGTTACTTTAGGCTTTCATTATCCGCCAAGGGCGAAGTTTTTTCGCAGCGAATTAGCACAATTATTTTTATTAGCCAAAGAAGAGAATTTTGATATAACCGAGCTTAAGGGCTCCTATGCTGGAGCGATGGGTTGGGGTCAGTTTATCTCTTCTAGTTACCGCCATTATGCTGTGGACTTTGATGGTGACGGTGTGCGAGACCTATTAAACAACCCTGTAGATGCTATAGGTAGTGTCGCAAACTACTTTAAAAAGCATCACTGGAAGGCTGATGCTGATGTTGCATTTAAAGCTCAAGTTAGTGGTACTCAATACTCGGATTTATTGTCAAAATCGCTTAAATATTCACATCAATGGTCGCAGTTACAAGACGCAGGGGTGAGCATTGTCGCGGCCAATTTAAGTAAAGACATGAGCGTCAAACTATTCGAATTTGAGCAAGTGGATAACAAAGAGTATTGGTTGGGTTTACCTAATTTCTACGTTATCACACGCTATAACCACAGTCCGTTGTATGCCATGGCAGTATTTCAATTCAGCCAACAACTCAAACACGAGTTCAACGCTGCAACAACTGCTAAAATAATCGATTAGCCCTACCATGATAAATTATACTCGTTGTCTTGGCTTAATTGTTGTCACGCTCTTTTTGGTTAGTTGCGCTCCCAAAGGCCGATATCACCAACATCAAGACTCGGCTCCCAAAGTAGTTCCTCAAAAGGTGACTAGCCGTGATGCAGTAGCTAAATATGAGCCATACGCGTCAGCTAATATGCGTCCTTATACAATAAGAGGGATAAGGTATCAGCCGCTCAACACAGGCAAAGGTTTCAGCGATGAAGGCCAAGCAAGTTGGTATGGACAAAAGTTTCATGGTCACTTAACGGCTAATGGTGAAATTTACGATATGTACGAAATGTCGGCCGCACACAAAACGTTGCCATTACCCTCTTTTGTGCGTGTTACCAATTTGGAAAATGGCAAGCAGGTAGTGGTTAGGGTTAACGATAGAGGACCTTTTCATAGTGGTCGGGTAATAGATATGTCTTATGCGGCAGCGTTAAAGTTAGAGATGCTTAAAACAGGGGTTGCCGATGTAAAGGTAGACGTTATCCACGTGGATCAAGCGGGAAAAATCACAGTAGGACGTTCCCCAACTATCATCATAAAAGACACAAATAAGGCCAACCAACAGCTCTTTATTCAAGTGGCGGCTTTGCAAAACAAAATACAAATAGACAAATTAGCCCGTGGCTTAAAAAAATTATACCAACGCCCCTACAAGACCAGATTCGAAAAACAAATTACACCTTGGGCCAATGAAAAATGAGCATGAGGCAGATAAGTTGCTTAATGAACTTAAAAGCAATGACCATCCTGGCGCTTATAAAATTTACGCCGATTAGGCTCACTTCATGGGTTAACCTGTGGGTAAACCTAAACTTTTTATAACATTTTGAGTCTCACATCATTGAAGCTGACAAAAGCCCCGATATTATTAAGGATTAGTCATCAGTTGATGCAGCAATTTAACCCTCAAAGTGCTATATTGTTGTGCAAAATTTGAGGTCATGATTTATGTCGAATTAGACATATCTAGGACTTCTATTCTTACAACATTTTCAAAAACGGTAGTTTAATGCTTAAATCCAAAACATATTTCGGTTCTTTTATTTCCAGTATGGCCTTGTGCCTGTGTGTTTTTTCAGCCTCTGCTGCTGTGGTCATTCCACCTGCTCCCAGTGTTTCAGCAAAAGGCTTTATTTTAATGGATTATCAAACAGGTAATGTGATAGCAGAGCAAAACGCTGACATTCAATTGCCTCCCGCCAGTTTGACTAAAATGATGACCAGTTATGTGATTGGCATAGAGATAGCCAACGGTAATATTAAAGAAACCGACTTGGTAACGATTTCTGAAAAAGCATGGACAAAAAATTTCCCAGATTCATCCAAAATGTTTATCGAGGTAGGTAAAAAAATATCAGTAGCCGACCTGAACCGAGGCATCATTATCCAATCGGGCAATGATGCCTGTGTGGCGATGGCAGAACATATAGCTGGCAGCGAAGATTCCTTTGCCAGCATGATGAATATGCATGCCGCGAAACTTGGCATGACATCCACGCACTTTGTTAATAGTCATGGATTGCATGACGGTGACCATTATACTAGCCCAAGGGATATGGCGATTTTATCAGCCGCACTTATCCGAGACGTGCCAGAAGAGTACGCAATCTATGCTGAAAAAGAATTTACCTTCAACGATATTAAACAATACAACCGCAATAGCTTGTTGTGGGATAAAAGTCTGAATGTTGATGGCATAAAAACAGGTCACACATCAGATGCTGGTTACAGCTTGATTACCTCGGCTTCACAAGGTGATATGCGTTTAATCTCAGTTGTGATGGGCGCAGACAGTGAACGTGCTCGTAAAGTTGAAAATAAAAAACTGCTCAAATACGGCTTCCGTTTTTATGAAACTATTACCCCCTATAAAGCCGGTGATAGCTTTGTTTCGCACCGTATTTTTATGGGTGACAAAGAAACCGTCGACCTCGGTATTTTGCAAGATACCCCAATTAATATTCCTCGTGGTCAAAGCAAAAATTTGCAAGCTAACTTTAAGTTAGACAAAAGCTTACAAGCGCCCATTGCCAAAGGCGAAGTAGTAGGCAAACTCTACTTACAAATTGAAGGCGAAGATATTGCTGAATATCCATTGGTCGCTTTGCAAGAAGTCAAAGAAGGTAAATTTATCGATCGCATGATTGATTTTGTCAAATTACAGCTTGGCTTTGATAGTTAATATTCGAGAGAAAGATGGACACTAATTTTGATCAACTGCTGGACTTCCCATGCCAGCAAACCTTTAAAATCATGGGTATTGCCCACGAACGTTTGCCGCAAGACGTAATATCTTGCCTGCAGGTTCATGCGCCGGGTGACTATGTGCCAAAGGTAAAACCTAGTTCAAAAGGTACTTACCACTCTATTTCACTTAGCGTGACGGTTACCAGTAAAGTACATATGGAAACCCTTTATGTTGAACTAGCTAAACTAGAGCTGGTTAAAGTTGTTCTCTAAAAAGAGTTTACCTCTTATATGTCAGCTAGATTAATTGTCAGGCAATTAGGTATTCAAGCCTACTTGCCCATCTGGCAAGCCATGCAAGACTTCACCAATAACAGAGACGCTGAAACAGCCGACGAAATCTGGTTAGTTGAACATCAAGCGGTGTTCACTCAGGGTCAAGCGGGTAAAGAAGAACATCTGCTCGTGCCCGGCGATATTCCGGTGGTAAAAGTCGATAGAGGTGGCCAAGTCACCTACCATGGGCCCGGTCAACAAATGATGTACGTGTTACTTAACCTTAAACGTAACAAACTGGGTGTAAGAAATTTAGTCACTGCATTGGAAGAATGTGTGGTCAATACACTAAAAGATTATGCGATTGACGCCTACCCTAAAGCGGACGCTCCTGGCGTGTATGTTGATGGCAAAAAAGTCTGCTCTATTGGTCTTAGAATACGCAAAGGTTGCTCTTTTCATGGTTTGGCCTTGAACGTCAACATGGACTTAAGCCCGTTTCAACGGATAAATCCATGTGGTTATGCTGGTCTGGAAATGGTAGATTGCGCACAACTTAATGGTCCTGACACGCTCGCTGAAGCAGGCTCTAAACTGACTGATCATTTATCTACCTTATTAGGTATAATACACAAAGAATATAGAGAAGGCTTTAATGACTAACGCCCGCCCGCAAGCCGGAGTAAAACTTCGGGATGACGAAAAAGTTAAACATATCCCTATCACCATCATGCCAACTGAAAAGGCAGAGATGTTGCGTAAACCTGCGTGGATCAAAATAAAGCTGCCGCGCAATACAGATAAAATTGAGCATATCAAAAAAACTTTGCGTAAAAATAATTTGCACTCGGTATGTGAAGAAGCCAGTTGCCCTAACCTAGCGGAATGTTTTAACCACGGCACTGCAACCTTTATGA
>QIJM01000221.1 GCA_003232445.1 Paraglaciecola arctica | reverse complement strand
ACTCTGCTGATAAAAAGCTTGCGGAAGCAGAGGATCGCCTGTTGCACTTTAACAAGTCCAATAACATTATAAACTATTATGAACAGAGTAAGGCAATCGCTATTCAGAAAGAGGCGCTTGACAAATATTTTCAGGATCAGCAGATAAGATTGTCGGGGGCTTCTGCCTCGCTGCGTGCACTGGAAACAAAAATGACTGCCCGTGATTCCATTTATCTGAAGAGTGACGTCATTAGCCAACGCGAAAAAGAACTGGCTACGGTTACGCAAAAGATTATCGTAAACCAGTTAGCCAAAGAGTATAATCCTAAAGTAAAGCGAAGACTTGCTGAACTTACCAACCGGCAAAAGCAGTTGCGTAAAGAGATAAAACTTTATGTTGATCAACTTTATTTATATGGTCATTCCACGCAGGGAGTTCCGATAAAGAATCTATTGGATAGCTGGCTTCAAAACAGGATTACCTATGTAGAAGCCCGTGCCGGACTTATGGTTCTTGCCAAACGGAAACTTGATTTTATCCGTACCTATCAGAAAATGGCCCCGCTGGGTGCTATGCTGACACGAATTCAAAGGGAAATTAAAGTAGCGGAACAAACCTATCTTGAATTGCTCAGAAGTCTGAATTTGGCTAAAATGAAACAACAAAACATGGAATTGTCAACCAACATTAAAGTGGTTGATCCGCCATTCTTCCCCATTCAGCCCAATCCATCCAGAACAAAATATATCGTTCTGGCTGCCGGGATTTTCGGTTTTATGGTTGTAGCTCTTCTCATCATAATGCTGGAATATTTCGACACCTCTTTGAAAAATCCGAACCGAGTTACCGAACAAACAGAAATGCAGCTTGCAGGCGCCTATCCCATTATGTCGTCGAGAAATCAAGCTAATGAATTGTCGCAAATCACCAACAGACTGGTGGATATGATGATACAGAATGTCAAACTGAATCTTGCAAAGTCGGAGTTTAAACCTGAAAAACCTTACTTGATACTGGTATTCAGCACACAAAACAAAACCGGTAAAACACTGCTTACCCAGAAAATTATCAACAGGATGCGCTCTATGGGTGATAAAGTACTCTTTTTGAATTATAAAGAGGGAGAGGCATCGATGGACGATGAAGATTTTAATTATTCTTTTCGCTACGAAATAAAGAATAACTTCATTGATGTAGCCAATCTGCAAGAACTAATGGACAACTATTATCTGAGGAAAGCAAACACAGCATACGATTTTATTTTCCTCGAATTACCCTCTATTATTTACCATACTTATCCGATTAAATTATTGTCGGAAATTGATTTGGCATTATTTGTTATTAAGAGCAACAACCAATACTCCAGAGCTGACAAGACAGCCATGAGTATATTCAACGAAACTTACAAATCGAAACCCTTTGTTATCCTTAACGAGATAGAACTGTATAATCTGGAAGATTTGCTGTCAGATTTACCCAAAACGAGAAAGAGCTATTTTCGTAGGTTAAAAAACATGTTGAAATATCCGTCAAGATATAAAATCGTTTTCAAGAAAGAAGCTTAAAAGGTGAATAATGTACTTGCAAAAATACTTAAGAATAAGAATTTTCTGTCTCTTGCCAATAACGGCCTGGTAGCAGTATTCGGATTCTTTGGTTTTTTGCTAATTGTGAGGAGCTTAAGCACAAATGAGTTTGGAGAGTGGGTACTGCTTATAACCACAGCAAACTTTCTCGACATGCTTCGTTTCGGAATAACCCGCACAGCTATCGTACGTTTTCTTGCAGGAGCTGATGAGAAAGAAGCCGGGCAACTAATTGGATCCAACTATGTTATCAACATTTTCTCGACCCTTATTCTTGTTTTAATCGTATTGGCCGTACGCTACTTCTTTTATGATACGGTGTCAGCCTCCGGTTTTGTGCTTTTTTTCAAATGGTTTCCTCTGCTGGCCTTCATCAACCTGCCTTTCAACAATGCACAATCTGTGTTGCAGGCAAAAATGAGATTTGATTTCATGCTCATTTTGCGTATTATTAACGTAGGCGGGTTCATGCTTTTTCTGCTGGTGAATTTCTTTTTTCTGCATGTTAGCCTCACAATTATTGTTTATGCCTACCTGCTGACCAACATTCTCACTTCAATAGTTGCCATGCTGCCCAACTGGGATGGTATCCGGTACATTGCAAAGGCTACTAAAGCCAGTAACAAAATGATTCTTGATTTTGGGAAATATTCCACAGGAACACTTATCGGCAGTAACCTTCTAAAAAGTGCCGATACCTTTATCATCGGGTTAAGCCCCTTTCTTGGGACTGCCGGTGTTGCACTTTACAGTATCCCGCTAAAACTCACCGAAATTATTGAAATACCGTTGCGAAGCTTTGCCATGACTGCCTTTCCGGGGATGTCAAAAGCAAGTATTGAGGGAAACAAAGACCTGGTAAAACATATTTTTTATACCAATGCGGGAGGAATGACCCTGCTCATGGTACCTGTCATGATATTCTCTTTTATCTTTGCAAAAGAGCTGGTTTATATTTTGGGAGGCGCTGGTTACGAATCCACCGCAGGCATTTTCCGCATATTCTGCATTTACGGATTGCTGCTTCCTCTTGACCGGTTTATCGGTGTTGCATTAGATAGCGTAAATTTGCCCAAATTCAACTTTCTGAAGGTCATATATATGGCCGTAGCCAATATTGTCGGCGATACACTGGTTGTTTTTGCTTTTTATTATGTGGCCGTTGCCACCAGTATTCTGACGCTGATTTCGTTCCCGTTAAATAATTTACATTTATTGGCTAAAATTACCCATAATTTTTCCGTTATCACGGTCCTCGAAGGAGTGGCCGTTGTAACTATCCTTTTTACCCTGATTGGAATTTTTGTAGGTTACCATTATCTGAATAAAAGTTTTGATATTCACTTTCGGAAAGTATTTCAGGGAGGTATTTTATTTTTTAGCGAGAGCATCTTTCGAAAAAAAAGTTAACCTGTTTGCTAAAATTTTATAATTTTAATGTTTAATTATAGATATGCTGGAATCGCTAAAAGATAAAACGGGTGCATCAAAGCTTCAACATCCATTGGTTATCACTATTATTATTATAGTAACCGTTGCTTTGGGTTTCGTCATCGGCAAAGGAGGTATCAAGGTTGCCATTGCGCTTATTGTGCTTGTTCCTTTTCTTATTTTTCTGAACCGGTTGTTTGTTCATCCCGTTATTGGCATCTATTCTATAATGTTCATGGCCTTTACAGCCATCGGACTCACACGATATATCAGGGGGGTTCCATTGGGGTTAAGTATCGATGGGCTTCTTGTTTTGACCATTGTTGCCGTGTTTTTTCGGAATTTCTTTGATAAAATTGATTTTAAGCTGCTTAACCGGGATATTGTTTACTTAATGATTATCTGGTTTGCCTATTCTGTTCTGGAATTTTTCAATCCGCTGGCCTTAAGCCGTACAGCCTGGTTTTATGCCATGCGTGGCGTTTCTCTCTATCCCCTGTTAATTATTCCTCTTGCGCTCCTTATCTTTACAAGACTCAGACATTTATACGGTTTTATCATATTCTGGGCGGTCTTTTCCTTACTTGCCACCCTGAAAGCCTTACAACAAAAATATATTGGACTTGACTATGCTGAACAATACTGGTTAAATACCGTAGGCTATATTACGCACATTATCAACGGAAGACTACGGATTTTCTCCTTCTTCAGTGATGCCGGACAGTTTGGCGCTGCCCAGGGAGCAGCCGGTATTGTCTTTGCCGGCATTGCCTCTGCCATGAAAGGCTGGAAAAACAAAATATTCTTTTGGACTGTTTCTATTTTGTCATTATGGGGGATGATGCTTTCGGGTACACGGGGAGCAAT
>QIJM01000208.1 GCA_003232445.1 Paraglaciecola arctica | reverse complement strand
CAACTCAGTTTTAAGCATTAACTGATAAAATCTCTAAGCAGATATGCGCTTGAGCATTCTTATCTGCTAGCTTCTTCTATATAATAACCCCATAGAAAATTGTAGGTAGCACAGTACATGTTTGAAAATCTTTCCGAACGCTTAGGCAAAACCCTTAAAAATATTAGCGGAAAAGGACGGCTCACCGAAGATAATATCAAAGATACCTTACGCGAAGTGCGTATGGCGTTGCTTGAAGCTGATGTTGCACTGCCGGTTGTAAAAGATTTTATCGGTCAAGTGAAAGAGCGTGCAGTAGGCACCGAAGTCAGCAAAAGCCTTAACCCAGGCCAAGTCTTTATCAAAATTGTCCAATCCGAACTAGAGTCGGTTATGGGGCAGGTCAACGAATCTCTTAATTTAGCAGCCCAACCTCCAGCAGTCGTATTAATGGCTGGTTTACAAGGGGCAGGTAAAACCACTAGTGTGGGTAAATTAGCGGCATTCTTAAAGCAGCGTGAAAAGAAAAAAGTGCTCGTTGTAAGTGCTGATGTATATCGTCCCGCAGCCATTAAGCAACTAGAAACACTAGCCACAGAGGTAGGTGTGGAGTTCTTTCCGTCGTCAGCGGATCAAAAGCCCATTGATATTGCTAATGCGGCCATAGATTTTGCCCGCAAGCAGTTCTTTGATGTATTGTTAGTGGATACTGCTGGTCGTTTGCATGTTGATGGCGAAATGATGGAGGAAATCCAAGCATTGCATAACGCTATTAACCCCATTGAAACTTTGTTTGTGGTAGACGCCATGACTGGCCAAGATGCGGCCAATACTGCCAAAGCTTTCAACGACGCGTTACCTCTAACGGGTGTGATTTTAACCAAAGCCGATGGTGATGCTCGAGGTGGAGCAGCGTTATCGGTAAGGCATATTACAGGTAAACCTATTAAGTTCATGGGTATGGGCGAAAAACTCGATGCATTGGAGGCCTTCCATCCAGAACGTATCGCCTCGCGTATATTGGGTATGGGTGATGTTCTCACCCTGATTGAAGAAGTTGAACGCAAAGTTGATAAAGATAAAGCGCAGAAACTCGCCAAAAAAGTACAAAAAGGCAAAGGCTTTGACTTACAAGACTTCAAAGAGCAACTGGAACAAATGCGTAACATGGGCGGCATGATGTCGATGATGGATAAAATGCCGGGTATGGGCAATATGTCCGCACAAATTAAAGATAAAGCTAACGATAAGTCTTTTGTACAGATGGAATCTATCATCAATTCTATGACGCCCGGTGAACGCACCCGCCCAGATGTGATAAAAGGCGGACGTAAACGCCGAATAGCAGCAGGTTCAGGTACACAAATTCAAGATGTGAATAGGTTGCTAAAACAATTTACTCAGATGCAAAAAATGATGAAAAAAATGTCCGGCGGCGGCATGAAAAAAATGATGCGTAATATGAAAGGCATGATGCCACCGGGTGGGCCAGGAGGAATGGGAGGCACGTTTCCTCCTCGCTAGAAAATTAACTAGGTTGTTCAATATATGAACGTTTTTTTTGTGGTTATGTTGTCTTATTAGCTCGCCCTATATATAAATGATATCTAAGTAGGTTTTTGCATTGTCGATTAAGATTGTCAACCAGCGCTCCCATAGGCTTATTAATGTTATTTTTGCCCTAGTGCTGGTTTTAGGCATTGCAGTCAGCGGCATGGTTTTTTACAAAGGCGATTATATCGCCAGGAAAACTGTCGAGCTGATCGACCAACAAGTTCCTGCTTACGATCTATTACGTAAATTGAACAATAGCCTAATAGAAAAAGAACGCTTTTTGTACGAGTTTTATGCTATGGAGCAGCAAGATGATTTTGAACGTGGGTATTCTGAAATCAATCAACAAGCTCAGCGTGTTTTGGATGAGTTGATAGTTAGGTTTGGCGATATTCCGCCTTTACAAATTACTCAGTCTAGTTTGAAAGAGTTAAACATACTTGCAGGTGAGTTTGTGCTGAATATTACTGCTTCTCAAACTAATTGGACTTTGGCACGTCAACAATTGCGTACTATTAGCGATGTACGACGAGCTACTAGCCCACAAATTCAGCAATTAATTACCCTCACAGAAAATAAAGTTGAGCGATCAGAACAGGTTATTATAAATGGTCTGGAGTTAGTCCGATTTTTTGTTGTGTTATATGGTTTAGCGACGTTAATACTGGCTTATATAGTGGCCAAGGCCATAAAAGCTTATCTGTCCAGTGCGGTCAATAATCAACGCCTTTCACTTTTTTCGACTCGCAATCCAAATCCTGTTATTAGTCTTGATAACCAAAATGCTGTGACTTATTGCAATCCAGCGACTGAAAACTTACTCAAAAAATTGGGTATGGGAGCGGGTAAAGCTGAGTTGTTGTTGGCCAAAAATATTGACGTGTATCAAAAGCAACTGTTGGTTGAGGGTAAAGCAGACTCTAAACAATTTGAATATCAAGTTGAACAATTGTACTTTCAATGTGATCTACATTGGTTAGAAGATCAGCGTCAATGGGATATGCATTTAACTGATATTACCGCACGCAAAAAATTCGAACAAGCATTGCAATATAGAGCAAGCTATCATCCGCAAACGGGACTACTTAATCGTTATGAATTAGAAAAATCTGTCACACAGTTGTGCCAAATTGAGCAGAAATTTACATTTGGTCTTATTGAAATCCGCTCATTTAGTCAGTTGATTTCGGGTCAAGGAGTGACGGTGGCATCGACTGTGGTTAAAGAAGTCGCCACCTCTTTAGACAATATTATGTCCAGTATAGACAAGGCGGGGGGGCGTGTTTTTCATGTAGGCGAAAAAAGTTTCGCATTAGTCTGCACCAGTGATCTTAGCAACACCCAGATAGACAGTTTGGTTGAGCAAATAGACCAAAGAATAGGTTCGACGATTTTCCATAGCCAATACCAAGTGCAACTTGATTTTGGCTTTGCCAATTATCCACAGCATGGCAATGACTATACACAATTACACAAAAATTCACTTGCGGCATTAGATAAGTCGGCTCGCAGCGAAGATAAACGTCATGTGTTGTTTAATCTTCAACTGGGTGAAAAATTACGCTATGAGCAACAATTGATTGAAGACATGCGTATAGCCATTGAAATGGCCGAGTTTGAATTGTATTTTCAGCCACAGATGGCACTTTCCAGTGAAAAAATAATTGGTGCTGAGGCGCTTATTCGTTGGCAGCGGAATGGCCAATGGATTGCACCTAGCGAGTTTATTCCTCTAGCTGAACGTGCAGGACTTATTGATACACTGGGCGATTGGATTTTGCACACAGCATGTCAAAAAGCCCAAAATATAGTGAGTTTAGGTTGGGATGACTTAATAATAGCCGTCAATATTTCACCTCTTCAATTTGGCCGTAAAGACTTTCTGAGTAAAGTCACCAATGTATTGAAAGAGACGGGGTTGAGGGCAAAAAATTTAGAGTTGGAAGTGACCGAAGGGGTCATGATCTACAATGAGCAGGAGGCCATTGAAACATTGACTCAACTCAAAAAATTGGGTGTACACTTGGCCATTGATGATTTTGGTACAGGTTATTCATCGCTCAGTTATCTTCGAAAATTTAATATCGATAAACTCAAAATCGATCAGTCTTTTATCCAAGATATCCAACATCAAGCAGCCGATCAGTCGATAGTTCGCACTATCATCGAATTAGGGCATAACTTGGAATTAAAAGTGATCGCAGAGGGCGTCGAAGGGCTTGAGCAGCAACAGATCCTCACTTCTCTTGGCTGTGACGAAATACAAGGTTTTTGCTTTAGTCATCCATTGCCAGAACAAGAATTTATTGATTTTTTGCAACAGCATAGAGCCGTTTAGT
>QIJM01000354.1 GCA_003232445.1 Paraglaciecola arctica | reverse complement strand
CCGCACAGTTATTTTCTGCTGCACAAAAAGAAGCGGTAGAAGGCATGAAGGCCTTTTTTGGTGTGCAGGCAGAAGATTTGTTTATTGCTACCACTGGATACACAGGTGAAGCAGGCTACGAAATTATGGTGCCTGCTGCTGACGCCGCCGATTACTGGCAAAAGTTGCTAGATGTAGGCGTGGTACCTTGTGGTTTAGGTGCAAGGGATACGCTTCGTTTAGAAGCAGGGATGAATTTGTATAGTCAAGATATGGATGAAACCATCTCACCATTGGCCGCTAATATGGCTTGGACGATTACGTGGCAACCCAGTGACAGAAAATTCGTTGGCCGCGAGGCTCTAGAACAGCAAAAATCTGCGGGCACCGATAAGCTAGTAGGCTTAGTGATGACCGACAAAGGTGTGTTACGCGCGGGGCAAAAAGTGCAAGTCAGCGGTGGTGAAGGGGTCATTACTTCAGGCACATTTTCACCCACTTTAGGTCATAGTATTGCTATGGCGCGCGTGCCTTCAACAGTGGGTGATAGCGCTGAAGTTGAAATACGCAAGAAGTGGGTTACAGTCAATGTGGTTAAACCCAGCTTTGTCAGAAATGGTAAAAGTGTTTTGTAGCCGACAGCACAAAAATTCAAGATTAAATAGATAATTATTAGGAACGAACATGAGCAATATTCCAGCAGATTTACGTTACGCTTCAACTCACGAATGGGTACGCCCTGAAGGTGGTGGTGTGTTTACTATCGGTATCAGCGACCATGCCCAACAATTATTGGGTGATATGGTGTTTATTGAGCTACCTGATGTGGGAGCCGAAGTAGGAACGGGCGACGAGATCGCTGTAGCCGAGTCAGTGAAAGCCGCATCAGATGTGTATGCACCTATCAGCGGTGAAATTTTAGCAGTGAATGAAGACTTAGAAGACTCACCAGAGCTGGTCAACTCTGACCCATACGGTGATGGCTGGTTATTTAAAATAAAAGCGGAAGATCCAGAAGAAGTAGAAGCTTTGTTTGATGCCGAAAGGTATGAAGGCAATATCGAAGACGAGTAAAACCTACTCACAAGGGAGGACTGTTCAGTCCTCAAACCGTTTTTAAACGTTATTGCAATAAAAGTGCGGGGGCAAAATTCATTGCTCTCATTCTTTGTTCACATCAGGAATTTGTAGTCAGCCATGTCATTATCTCACTTTTCATTATCAGAGCTTGAACAAAAACAGGATTTTGTTCGTCGTCATATCGGCCCCAGTGAAGTAGAAATGGCAGACATGCTTGCTTCAATTGGTGCAGGATCCCTAGATGATTTGATGCAGCAAACTGTGCCCGAAGGAATACGTTTGCCCCAACCATTAAAAGTAGGTGAAGCGCAAACAGAAGCGGATGCTTTGGCCTACCTGAAAACAGTGGCTAGCAAAAATAAAGTGATGCGTTCTTTCATCGGCATGGGTTATTACGACACACTCACCCCTAATGTGATCCTACGTAACGTACTAGAAAACCCAGGTTGGTACACCGCCTACACGCCTTACCAACCAGAAATTGCCCAAGGCCGACTCGAAGCCCTGCTTAATTTCCAGCAAGCTAGCATTGACCTAACGGGTATGGAGTTAGCCTCAGCTTCATTGTTAGATGAAGCCACCGCTGCCGCTGAAGCCATGGGGCTGGCCAAGCGTGTCTCGAAAAATCGCAAGGCTAATACATTTTTTGTGGCAGATGACGTACATCCACAAACATTAGACGTAGTGCAAACTCGCGCCGATATGTTTGGCTTTGACATTGTTGTTGGCAAAGCAGAAGACGCCAGCCAACACGATGTGTTTGGCGCACTACTGCAATATCCTGGCACCTCGGGCGTAGTAAACGATATCGCAGATATCATTGCTGCCGTGCAAGCCAATAAAGGCATAGTGGCCGTTGCCGCAGATTTACTTAGCCTTGTTTTACTTAAACCACCCGGTGAAATGGGTGCCGATGTGGTACTTGGCAGCGCGCAACGATTTGGCGTACCTATGGGCTACGGTGGCCCACACGCCGCGTTTTTTGCTACCCGCGACAGTTACAAACGTTCATTGCCGGGGCGTATTATTGGCGTGTCTAAAGATACCCGTGGTCGTCCTGCATTACGTATGGCATTGCAAACCCGTGAACAACATATCCGCCGCGAAAAAGCTAATTCAAACATTTGTACCGCACAGGTATTACTGGCAAATATGGCCTCGTTTTATGCGGTTTATCATGGCCCACAAGGCTTAAAAACGATTGCTTCACGTATTCATCGTTTCGCTGATATTTTAGCTGCTGGCCTAGTTAAAGCCGGTTTTGAACTGGTAAATAACACTTGGTTCGACACGTTAACGGTCAAAGTGACGGGTAACAAACAACAGATAATCACTGCTGCGTTAGCGAACAAGCTAAACTTGCGTACAGACGTTGAAGGGGCGTTAGGGATCAGCTTAGATGAAACCACTTCTCGTAATGATCTACAGGCGTTATATCAAGCCTTTGTTGGTGCCAACGTTGAGTTGGATATCAAAGCCTTTGATCAAGTTATCATCGACAACGGCAGTAACTCAATCCCCGCAGAATTAAGCAGAACATCTGAGTTTTTAACTCATCCAGTGTTTAACAGTTATCACTCTGAAACTGAAATGCTGCGTTATATCAAATCTTTAGAAGACAAAGATTTAGCCCTAAATCACTCGATGATTTCGTTGGGCTCATGCACCATGAAACTCAATGCCACCGCCGAGATGATCCCCGTAACTTGGCCAGAGTTTGGTCAATTACACCCATTCTCACCTGTCGAGCAAGCGCAAGGTTACAAACAAATGCTTGATGAACTAAGTGAATGGCTAATCGACATTACCGGTTACGATGCCTTGTCTATGCAACCTAATTCCGGCGCACAAGGCGAATATGCTGGATTGATCACCATTCAGAAATATCACGAAAGCAAGGGAGAAGGTCAGCGCAATGTATGTCTGATCCCAAGTTCTGCACACGGTACTAACCCTGCTTCTGCTCAAATGGTTAATATGAAAGTGGTAGTAGTCAACTGTGATAAAAACGGCAACGTCGATTTAGTCGATTTACGCGCCAAAGCCGAAGAAGTGGCCGACAACCTAGCTTGCGCCATGATCACCTACCCATCCACCCACGGTGTTTACGAAGAAACCGTGCGCGAAATGTGCGACATAGTGCACGAATTCGGCGGTCAAGTGTATATGGACGGTGCCAACATGAATGCCCAAGTAGGCGTCACTTCACCAGGCTACATTGGTTCAGACGTATCGCACTTAAACTTACACAAAACCTTCTGCATCCCACACGGTGGCGGTGGCCCAGGTATGGGGCCAATAGGCGTTAAAGCTCACTTAGCACCATTTTTGCCTAATCACAAAGTGATAGGTGTAGAAAACGCAGGTGACAGCCAAGTCCGTGAACATGGCGCTGTTTCGGCCGCACCTTGGGGCAGTGCCTCGATTTTGCCTATCAGTTATATGTACATCAAAATGATGGGCAGCGCTGGCCTTAAAAAAGCCACCGAAGTGGCGATGCTCAACGCTAACTATGTGGCTGAAAAACTATCAGCCCATTACCCAGTGTTATATCGTGGACGCAATAACCGCGTAGCACACGAATGTATTATTGATTTACGTCCACTAAAAGAAAGCTCAGGCGTCACCGAAGTGGACGTGGCAAAACGCTTGAATGATTATGGTTTCCACGCGCCTACTATGAGTTTCCCTGTAGCAGGTACATTGATGATCGAACCCACAGAATCCGAAGCCAAAGCCGAGTTAGACCGTTTTATCGAAGCCATGGCCGCTATCCGCGCCGAAATCGCTAAAGTAGAATCAGGTGAATGGAAC
>QIJM01000199.1 GCA_003232445.1 Paraglaciecola arctica | reverse complement strand
TGAGATAGAGATATTCAATAGATCACAGAACCCGTCGCTCAAGACCGACCGCATAAAGCTTTTCGATTTTTATTCGGGGTCTTTGCGCGGCTGCTTAGCTTATCGTTAGCTTTTAAAAGGAGATTCAGTACATGTGGGGATTTAAGGGGCAAATCGACTATGTCTGTGATAATTGCGGAGATAGTGATGAAATCCCTATAGATGATTTCAGTGTTGAATGTACTGGAGGGTCTGAGAGAGGGATGGGAGCAGAAAGTATTTATGAACTCATCTATGAGTTTGAGTGCGCACGGTGTAATCAAGATATTTTATTATCCTTTGAGGTCTCAGAATACCCCGCTGAAGTGTTCAACTTTGCGATCAATAATTCTTCTGGTGCAACAACAAAAGGTGAGCCAGAGTTTGAGTACCTTCGTGAAATATATAGTGCATATGACTTAATAACTTTCTACGAATCAATACCCGAATTAATATCGGCACTAAGAAGTAGCCCTGATTTAATGCGAGAAATTACTCCGCGAGAATTTGAAGCAGTTGTAACAGAAATATTTAGATCAAAGGGCTTTGAAGTTGACCTCACAAAAAGAACTAGTGATGGAGGCAAAGATATTATAGCCATACATACTGATGGGCTTGGGATTAGGAACAAATACTTTATAGAGTGCAAACGGTACGCAGAAGATAATAAAGTTGGTGTTGCTTTAGTTAGAGCACTCCAAGGGGTCAAAAATATCAAGGACGGCCCAAATAAAACCATACTGGTTACCACTTCATCGTTTACGTCTGGAGCTAAAAATTACGTAGAAAATGAAGCAAGTAGTAAATGGGATATGACATTGGCCGATTATGATGATTTAGTTGGGTGGCTGAATGATTACCAAGAAAGCTAACAAATAGCTCCAGCGGACAATTTACAGCGTGGTTTTTTTGCGTTTTCGCTGTCGCTCAATTTTACGCAAAAAAAACCACGCTGTAAATTGCCGCTGAGCAAGGCGTTGGGCTTCCAAGGTAAATAATGGATAAACTCACACAAGAGAAAGTTGATCAGATCATTGCTCAGCACAATGATATTCAGTTAGTTGATCCTGATGATCTTGAAAATGGAAAACTAGAAGAATCTTTGGCTAGGTTCGAAAATGTTGATTTGCAAGATATTACTTTAGAGGGAAGAAATTTAAGTCGAGTGTACTTCGATAGAGTTGATATGAGAGGGGTGAATTTTTCCTATGCTAATTGCAGAAATTCAGATTTTTTAGATTGTGACATTAGGGGAGCAAACTTAACAGGCACTGACTTTAGTGATGCAGATTTAAGGGGAATCATTTTTGATAAAAATATCATTTGCCGTGGAATACATGTTTCCAATAGCTATGGAAGCCCAAGGTTTAAGCGATTCGCAGAGCATCAAGATTATATAGAAGAAATTAAAAGCGATAAAAATAAATTTGTTATATACCATATGTGGAGGATTTTATCTGACTGTGGTCGCTCCTTATTTCGGTGGGGTATCTGGGCAGTTATTTTTTCTGCTATCTATGGTTTTATATTTTTCTTAATCGGGGCCGACTCATTTGAAATAAACAGTTCTCTAAAAGAGAATAGTCATGAACTCTTTATAATGATTTATTACAGTGTCGTTACATTTACAACACTTGGTTTTGGTGATGTAACACCTGTCACTACGGGCGCAGCAATAGCAGTAATGTTTGAAGTTATCACAGGTTATATAATGCTAGGTGGGTTAATATCAATATTTTCAAGTAAATTAGTGGAGCGATAATAAGCATAACGAATAAGGTGAGATTCGTGAGAGCGGAGCGGAGCGGAACGGAACGGAACGTGTCAACCTCATATGGACAGTTATTAAAAAAGTTAAGTTCTATTTGTCTTTCACACAAAGAAATCCTATAGGGTCAGGTCTTTGTCTCGCGTCAATTAAGTTGACCGGTTTGGCGACAATTAAGATGGCCGGTTGAGTGTTCAATTAAAGATCCTTTTTGTGGTGTCTCATTCGATAGCTTTTAGCATCGATTTCGATAATCGTCGCATGGTGGATAATGCGGTCGATGGCTGCAACGGTCATCAGTGTGTCAGGGAAGATTTGATCCCATTGGCTAAAAGGCTGATTGGATGTGATGATTAAACTGCCACTCTCATAACGATGAGCGATAAATTCAAACAATACCTGGGTCTCTGAATCGGTTTTTTTGACGTAGCCAATGTCGTCGATGATGAGAACACGGTATTTGTCGAGCCTGCTCATCATCCCCATCAAATCCAACTCTTTTTTTGCGCGTTGTAATTGCTGCACCAAGGCCGTGGCTTGAAACCAAAGCACGCGAATGCCTTGCTCGATGAGATGAAGGCCTAAGGCTGAGGCAATGTGCGATTTTCCGACACCGGAGGGCCCGATGAGTAAAACGTTGTCAGCCTGTAAGCCCCACTCGGTGTTGTCTCTGAGATCAAGAATCTTTGTCTGCACAGGCATCGGGAGTTCTTGGATTTTGAGTGTTGCGAAGCTTTTCCCTCTTGGGAGCTTGGCCGCTCGCGTCCAAGTTTGAACACGGGTTTTGTATCTCGTGGCAACTTCCTGTTCGCAGAGTTCTTCCAAATAGCGGCTATACCCCCAGGCCTTTTCTGTCGCTTGGCTTTGGAAGTCTTGGTAATATTTTGCGACGGTCGGTAAACGCAGTGTTTTGAGCAGAAGAGGAAGGGACTCAGACATGAGAGGCCTCCTGCTCAGCCCATTGGCCTTGTAACAATTCTGTGTAGTGACTCAAATCGTGCTGTCGTACTGGAATGACAGGGTGTTCTTTGTGTTTCAAGTATCGAGACTGAAGGGTTTTGAAATCAGGGAGCTTCCCGAGGGCTCCTTGTTCTATCAAGGTCTCAGCCAAGGGATCTTCACAGTGCTGTTCTGCTGCAATTTTAAGGACACAGACCATCCACTTACAGGCTTCTTGCGGGGAAAATTGTTGATTGGCACATTCCCAGAGTTGTTTGTATGTCGCGTTTGGAAAAATATCGTCTCTAAATTGTGAAAAACGAAAGGCTTGTGGTTTTGAGGCCAAAGCCCAAACGAGGTGACGATAGTCTATGGACCGTGCGCGACCTTTGTTCTTCTGGGGATAAACTCTTTTGAGGGTAAGGACAAGTGTTTGACTGACATGGCAGGCAAGCTTGTCATGATAGAGATGAATCCTTAGAATTTCTCCAATCAAGCGGGACGGCACGGTATAGAGCACCCGTTTGACACTCACCGTGCTGCTTCGGGTCACTTTGACGCTGAGCTCTTGATAGTCTGCATAGCGATGTGAGGGGAGCCCTTGCAGGGTTTTTTGTTCCTCGGTAAACCGTGTCAGACACCTTCGGTTTAATTTGGAAACGATGCGCTCAATAAAGTGTCGATAGCCTGATATATTCTCAAAATCGTTGCTGCCTCTCAGTTTGAGGGCTTGCTCTAAACGGTGCTTGAGGGATGCGTGTGCGGTTTCAATCGCGCCATTTTCATGGCTGATTCCAAGGTTATTTCGGGTGGCACGCATGCCGTAGTGGTCACAAAGATTTTCATAGTCTTCGGTCAGTTTCTGTTTTTCGAAGGCATTCACGTAGGCTGCACTCAAGCTGTCTGTTCGGTGTTCTTTTGGGGAACCCCCTGAGTGAGAGAGGGCATTTTGTAAGCCCTCTGCCAGGGCACTGTAACTTTCACCTCCTCGAACGATATGGACATATCGCCAACCACTGAAGGCTAAGCGATATTGATAGAGCAAGTGTTTGAAGTCCTGACCTCTGATGGTAATCGGGCTTCGAGGATGGGTGAAATCAGATAAACCCTGCAATCCGGCTGGATACGATTGGCGAAAGATCACCGCTTT